>NZ_JAKSYB010000059.1:0-302 GCF_022829505.1 Methylobacterium sp. J-043
AGATCGGTGAGCTTTCCGAAACGTCGGTCCAGCTTCATCTCTTACGGTTCGACTTTCGCCGAACCCGCAAGGACGTAAACAAGCCGCCCGCGTTTCTCTTTCTCGTATGATTCACTTGTCAAACAGCAGAGGTCACACCCAAGGGCACAACCCTTCGCCAAGAGACGCGCCGACAGCCCGGTTGCCCGGCCCAATCAGCCCACCCTCAGCGATGAAGTCCGCAGCGCGGGTCAACCCGGCGCCGGCAGTCCGCGGCGTCTAGAGCCGGCGAACCGTTCTGTCAACCGACCCAAACCAGCGCC
>NZ_JAKSYB010000075.1:0-256750 GCF_022829505.1 Methylobacterium sp. J-043
CCTTGCCGCTCTTTCGTGTTCCGGGATGGCTCGTGCCGCGCATGGTTCCTCCGCTTCAGAGTGCCTCACGACACTCCCGATGACCGATCGTCTCCGTTCTGGGCACGACGGCGCAGCGGGAGTTTCGTGAGAGACAATCAACCTCGCGCCGGACAACGCGGTGCGGGGGCCGGCGTTGCCGATGGACTGCCCCCCGGCCTGCACCCAACGGTTCACGCCGCGGCGCCTTCCCGCGAAAGAATCGCCCTGGATACCGGATCCAGGCAGAGTCCCTCGGCACTTGTTTTTGCATCATCTTTTTCCAAAAGCCGGCAACCACCGTTCGGGACGATGCTCTAGGCTCGCAGGAGCGCGAACGGGAAAGAAGCCGAATGCCGGATCGGAAACCGGAGATCCACGTCCTTGCGGTCGCCGCCGTCCTGACGGGCCTCGGGATGGGGGTGCTGCCGACCACGGGGATGGCAATCCTGATGCCGTGGGTGATGCAGCAAGGGGCGTTCCCGGTCGCCACGGCCGCGCTGGTTCAGGGGATGCACACCTACGGGTTGATCCTAGGCGCGCTGCCGATGGCGGCGCTCGCCGCGCGCCTCGGGCCGCGCCGCAGCTTCCTCGCCGCGATCCTCGCGCTGACCGGGCTCGTCCCCGCCGCCTCCCTGCCGCTCGACCTCGTGCCGCTGCTGGCTTTGCGCTTGGCGCAAGGCGCGGCTTCCGCGCTTCTCCTTTGCGCGGGCTGGAGCCTGCTGCGCCGCCTCTTCGGCGAGGCGCGCCTCGGGCTCGGCCTCGGCATCGTGGAACTTGCCGCCCTGCCGGCGCTGCTGGTGCTTCAGATGTCGGCGGGGTTCGCGCTCTCGTTCCTGGGAAGCCTCGGCATCGTCGCCCCCACGCTCCTCCTGGCGGGGCCGAGCCTGATCCTCGGGCTTATCGCCCTGCCGACGGAGAACGCGCCGCGGCCGCGCTTCGACGGGCTCGGCGCGCTCCTCTCGGTGCTCTGCCTCGGGCTGTTGCTGACCGCCGTGCCGCTTGCGGCAATCAGGCCGGTGATGGCCCTGCTGTTGCTCAATCTCGGCCTGATGCTGTCGGCGCTGTGGATCTGGCAGCAATGGCGGCGGCCGGCACCACTGCTGCCGCTCGATCTTCTCGCGCGCCCCGGGCTCGCGTGGCCGCTGGCCGCCGCGTTCGCGGGCACCATCGCCCTCACCGCGGCGGACACGGCCCTGCTCTCCGGCCTCAACGCCTTCGACGGCCTGTCGCAGGAGGGCGTGGGCTTCGTGTTCCTGGGGCTAGCCGCCCTCACCGCCGGGGCGGGCTTTCTCGCCGGCCGGTCCGGCGCCCCGCGTCTCGCCCGGATCGGGATGGGGCTCGCCGCACTCGGCCTTGCCGCGCTCGCCATGGGAGCCGCGGATGGCGGGACGGCGCGCGCCTGGGCGATCCTGGCCGCCGGCCTTCTCGCCTTCGGCATCGGCCGCGGCCTGTTCACCGTCGCCAACACCCTGGCGCTGCTGCGGGCAGCACCACCCGAGCGCACGGCCGCGGCGACCGGGCTGTTCGTCCTCGCGGGCGGGCTCGGGACGCTGCTCGGCCCGGTCACCCTCATGCAGCTCCCGGCCCTGGTCTTTCCGTCCGCCGAGGTTTCCGTCGGGCTTTGGCTCGGGCTCGCGGCAGGAGCGGCAGGGGTCGCGGCCCTGCTCAGCCGGTCCGGCGCGAAGACCGAGCCGCACAGCGGACGCGTCGCGCGAGAACCTGTCTGAGAGACGGTTTGCCCGGCCTGTCCCGGCCCATATGGCCCCGCCCGTAAACCGCGTTCGAAAAGGCTCAGGCCGTCGGACCGGTGCGCAGCGCGACGTTCAGGCCGCCGCCTCGATCTCGCCGCTGACCTCCAGCCACTCCTCTTCCGCCTTGGCCAGGGCGTCGGCGGCCTCGGCGCGCATGCGGGCGATGTCGCCGGCCTTGGCCGCGTCCTTGAGGAAGGCGGTGCCGTCGGCCAGAGCCGCGTCGATCTTCTCGATCGCCGCCGAGAGCTTGGCCATGCGCGCCTCGATCCCGTCGAGCCGCTTGCGCAGCGGCGCCAGCGCCGCGCGGCGCTCCACCGCCGAGCGGCGGGCCTCGGCCTTCTGTCCGCCGGTGCCCTCGCCGGACGTGTCCACCCGCTCCGGGCCGGCGAGCACGAGGCGGCGGTAATCGTCCATGTCGCCGTCGAAGGACTTCACCGAGCCGTCTCCGACGATCCAGAGCCGGTCGGCGCAGGCCTCGATCAGGAAGCGGTCGTGGCTGACGAGGATCACCGCCCCCTCGTAGTCGTTGATTGCCTCGACCAAGGCCTGCCGGCTCTCGATGTCGAGGTGGTTGGTCGGCTCGTCGAGGATCAGCAGGTGCGGCCCGTCGAAGGCGGCAAGCCCCATCAGGAGCCGCGCCTTCTCGCCGCCGGAAAGCTTCTCCACCGGCGTATCAGCTTTCGAGGCCGGGAAGCCCAGCCGGGCGGCGGCCGAGCGCACCTTGGCCTCGGGCGCGTCGGGCATCCGGTCGCGCACATGCGCCACCGCGCTCTCGGACGGGCGCAGCTCGTCGAGCTGGTGCTGGGCGAAGTAGGCGACCTCCATCTTCGAGGAGCGCCGCATCTCGCCCGCGAGCGGGGGCAGCCGCCCGCCGATCAGCTTGCAGAAGGTCGACTTGCCGTTGCCGTTGGCGCCCAAGAGCGCCACCCGGTCGTCGGGGGCGAGGCTGAGATTGAGGCCCGACAGCACGATGCGCTCGCCGTAGCCGGCATTCACCCGCTCCATCGCCACGATCGGCGGCGAGAGCGGCTTTTCCGGGCTCGGCAGGTGGATCACCGGCACCTCGTCTTCGAGAAGTGCTGCGATCGGCTCCATCTTGGCGAGCCGCTTCATCCGCGACTGGGCCTGACGGGCCTTCGTGGCCTTGGCCTTGAAGCGGTCGATGAAGCTTTGCAGATGCGCCCGCTCCACCTCCTGCTTGGCCTTGGCCTTGGCCTGGAGCACCCGCTTCTCGGAGAGCTGGCGGGCAAAGCTGGTGTAGCCGCCGCGGTAGATCGTGAGCTTGCCGCGGTCGAGATGCAGGATGTGATCGACGGACGTGTCGAGCAATTCCCGGTCGTGGCTGATGATGACGGCGGTGCGCGGATACTTCTCGAGGTAGTCGTAGAGCCAGAGCGTGCCCTCGATGTCGAGATAGTTGGTGGGCTCGTCGAGAAGCAGCAGGTCGGGTTCGGAGAACAGCACTGCGGCCAGCGCCACCCGCATCCGCCAGCCGCCGGAGAAGTCCGCGCAGGGGCGCGCTTGCGCCGCCGCGTCGAAGCCCAGCCCGTGCAGGATCGCCGCGGCGCGGGCCGGGGCGGAGTGCGCGCCGATATCGACCAGCCGCGTCTCGATCTCGGCCCGGCGCAACCCGTCGGCGGTGTCCGCCTCCTGCATCAGCCGGGCGCGCTCGGTGTCGGCGGCGAGCACGACCGCGTGCAGGGTCTCGGGGCCGGCGGGGGCCTCCTGCGCCACCGCGCCGATGCGCATGCCCTTGGGCAGCGAGACCGCACCGGCATCGGTCGGCAATTCGCCGAGGATCGCCCGGAACAGCGTGGTCTTACCCGCCCCGTTGCGGCCGACGAGGCCGACCCGCGCCCGATCGGGAATCGCGAAGGTCGCGGCATCGAGGATGACCCGCTCGCCGATGCGGTAGGTGAGATCGTTGACGCGCAGCATGAGCGGCGTTCTGGGGGCGGGCGCCGGGAAGCGCAAGAGCAGCGACAGCGCGCAGGCCTTCCGCGGATCCTGCGCGAACGTTTTGCCAACTTGAGCGTTCGCGTCGGGCGAGCACGACGAGAATCGAGGGGGGAACCATGGGCAAGCCGGGCTTCAAGGCGCCACGCCCGCCGGAACTGCACTCGCCCTGGCGCACGGAGAAACGCGCGGCGCTCCAAGAGGAGGCCCGCGCCTTTGCCCGCGACGTGATCCTGCCACTGGCCGACGAACTCGACCCACAGAAGGGCGAGATGCCCCGCTCGCTCATCGACGCGATGGCGCAGAAGGGCTGGTTCGGCATCACCATCCCCGCCGAGTACGGCGGGATGGGTCTCGGCGTGTTCGAGTACTGCCTGATCTCGGAGGAACTCGCCCGCGCGTGGCTCTCCACCGGGTCGATCCTGGCCCGCGGCCAGGGGCTCGGCACCCAGACGCTCGACGACGAGAGCCGCCGGGCGCTGCTGGCCAAATCCGCCAAGGGGCAGTGGATCGGCTCGATCGCGCTCTCCGAACCCACCGCCGGCTCGGATCTCGCTGGCGTGCAGACCCGCGCCGTGCGCGAGGGCGACGAATGGGTGCTCACCGGCACCAAGCGCTGGGCCGGCTTCGCGAAAGGAGCCGACTTCATCGAGGTGCTGGCCCGCGTGCGCGACCCCGAGCCCGGCGAGCCGCGCTCGGCCGGCTTGGAGCCCTTCCTCGTGGTCAAGGAACCCGGCACCTTCCCCAAGGGCATGACCGGCACCGTCATCGACAAGATCGGCTATCACGGCTTCCTCACCTTCGAGCTGAACCTCGACGGGGTGCGGGTGCCCGAGCGCGACCGGCTCACCGGTCTCTACGGCGACGAGGGCGCGGATGCGGATTCCGGCGGCTTCGCCTCGGTGCAGCGCGGGCTCAACATCGCCCGCGTCCACACCGCCGCCCGCGCGGTCGGCGTGGCCCGCGCCGCGGTGGAGGATTGCACCGCCTACCTTCAGGAACGCGAGCAGTTCGGCCAGCCGATCGGCCAGTTCCAGGCCCTGCGCTTCGCGCTCGCCGACATGGCGGCGGAGGTGGCGCAAGCCCGCGCCTACTGGCAACAGGTCGCCCACCTCCTCGACGAGGGCCTGCCCGCCGAGAGCGAATCGGCCGGGGTGAAGCTGCTGGCCACCGAGATGGCCGTGCGGGTGACGAACCAGGCGATGCAGTTGCACGGCGGCAACGGCTACACCACCGAGCGGCGGGTCGAGCGCTACTGGCGCGATGCGCGCCTCACCACGATCTTCGAGGGCACCAGCGAGATCCAGCGCCGCATCATCAGCGACCGGATGCTGCCGCGGGGGTGACCAGGGATGAGGATACCGGGCCCGCTCGCCTATCGGGCGGGCGGCAGGCCGCCTATATTTGGTAGGCCATGTCCGCCGCCCCCCGCGATCCGCCGCGCGCCTTCGTCCGCCGCCTCGACCCGATCCTGGTCGATCGCATCGCCGCGGGCGAGGTGGTCGAGCGGCCAGCTTCCGCCGTCAAGGAACTGGTCGAGAACGCGATCGATGCCGGCGCGCGGGGCATTGAGGTGGCGATCGAGGGCGGTGGGCGCCGTCTGATCCGCGTCATCGACGACGGCATCGGCATGGGGGCCGACGACCTCGCGCTTGCGGTCGAGCGCCACGCCACCTCGAAGCTGCCCGACGGCGATCTCACCCGGATCGGCTCGCTCGGCTTTCGCGGCGAGGCGCTGCCCTCGATCGGCGCGGTCTCGCGGCTCACCATCACCTCGCGCACCGCCGACGGCGAGGGGGTGAGCCTCACCCTCGATTCCGGCGCCAAGGGCCCTGTGCGCCCGGCCCCCGCCTCGCGCGGCACCCGCATCGAGGTCACCGAGCTTTTCGCCGCGACCCCGGCCCGGCTGAAATTCCTGAAGACCGACCGAGCCGAGACGGCCGCCGTCTCCGAGATCCTGCGCCGGCTCGCGGTGGCCCAACCGCAGATCCGATTCACGCTCCGCACCGAGAGCGGCAGCCCGACGGTGTTTCCCGCCGAGAGCGAGCCGGGCCCGGCCGCCCTGCTGCGCCGGCTCGGGGCCGTGCTCGGCCCCGACTTTCCCGGCAACTCTGTCCCCGTCGACATGGGCCGCGAGGGCTTCGCGCTTGCCGGCCATGTCGGCCTGCCGACCTTCCACCGCGGGGCGGCGAACCACATCCACTTCGTCGTCAACGGGCGCCCGGTGCGCGACCGGCTCCTGCTCGGGGCCGTGCGCGGGGCCTATGCCGACACCATGAGTTCCGACCGCCACCCGGTGCTCGCGCTGCATCTCACCTGCGATCCCGCCCTCGTCGATGTGAACGTGCATCCGGCCAAGACCGAGCTGCGCTTCCGCGAGCCGGGGCTGGTGCGGGCGTTGATCGTCAGCGCGATCCACGAGGCTTTGCGCCGGGCCGGGGCGCGGTCTTCCAGCACGGGCACGCAAGCCGCCCTCGACGCGCTGCGGGCCGGCGGCAGCTTCCGCGCGGCCCCGGCGATGGCGGCGGGTGCGGGCCGGTTCGCCGTGCATTCGGGCGTCTCCACGGCCAGCGCGCTCAGTCCCCGCCCGGCGAGCCGTCTGTTCTCCGGCCCCTCGGTGGCCGCGCCCGCGGGCTACCGCCCGGCGCCGCGCCCGGCCTTCACCGAAGACCATCCGGGCTTTGCCGAGACGCCGCAGGCGCTGTTCTCCGCCGACCTCGCCCCGCCGGGCGCCGATCTGCGGCCCGAACCGGATGATGTGTTCTCGGAGGCCGAGGCCCATCCCGAGACCCATCCCCTCGGCGCCGCCCGCGCGCAGATCCACGAGACCTACATCGTCGCCCAGACCCGCGAGGGCATCGTGCTGGTCGATCAGCACGCCGCCCACGAACGCCTCGTCTACGAACGGCTGAAGCGCGAGCGGGCCGGCGGCGGCGTGCTCGCCCAGGGGCTCCTGATCCCCGACGTGGTCGAGATGGCGCCCGAGGAGGCCGACCGCCTCGTCGAGGCCGCGCCCGATCTGGAGCGGCTGGGCCTCACCCTGGAGGCGTTCGGCCCCGGCGCGGTGCTGGTGCGCTCCGTGCCGTCGGCGCTCGCGGGCGGCTCGGTGAAGGGCCTCGTGCTCGACGTGCTCGACGCGCTGGAAGCGAGCGGCCTCGAGGAGGGCGGCCCGGCCGGCGCGGGCGATCCCGACCCGGTGAGCCGGCGCCTCGACGCCATCCTCTCGCGCATGAGCTGCCACGGCTCGATCCGCGCCGGCCGCCGCCTCAAGCCCGAGGAGATGAACGCCCTCCTGCGCGAGATGGAGGCGACCCCGCTCTCCGGCTCGTGCAACCACGGCCGCCCGACCTTCGTCACGCTGGGCCTCGCCGACATCGAGCGGCTGTTCGGGCGGCGGTGACGGCCGCGTCACGGATGCCGCGGGCGACCCATTGCGTCGCGATTATCCAAGCGCGGGCGGAGGCCGGCACCGTCTCACTCGGTGTCGGCGCCGTCCGTCTCGGCATCTGACGCGCCGTCGTCCGTGGAGGGCGGCAGGTGTGGCGGCGGCAGGCGGCCGGGGCTCGGCGGCGTCGGCAGGCCGGCATCCTCGGTGGCCGGCGGGAGCGGAGCGGGTTTGGTCTCGGGCATCGATCCGTCGCAAGCTGCGGCGGCGCGGGGCGCGCCGTCTTCGCTACCTCAACGCGCAAGAACGCCGCGCGGTGTCCGACCGGGTCCGGCGGTGCCTCGTCAGCCGGGAGAGTGACATCGGCATGATCCCCTGTCCCAACCTGTTCGCCGGCCTCCCGGCGCACGCGGAGGAAGAATTCTTCGAGACCCTGCTCGCGCGTCCCGGCCTGCGGGTCGAGCGCATCGTCTCGACGGGCCAAGCGAGCCCGCCGGGCTTCTGGTACGATCAGGACGAGGACGAGTGGGTTGCGGTGCTTCAGGGCAGCGCCGAACTCCGCTTCGCCGACGAGCCCGAGCCGCGCCTGTTGTCGGCGGGCGACCACCTGCTGATCCCGGCGCATCGTCGGCATCGCGTCGAGCGCACGCAGAATCCAACGATCTGGCTCGCGGTTCACTGCGCGCCGCGCTAGCGCATCGTCTTTTTCCGAAAGCCGGCAACCACCTTTCGGGACGAGGTTCTCGATCATTGTCGTGACGCGCATTCTTGCGACGAAGCGGTTGCCACTTCGTCGGAATGCGCTCTAACGCGTTGCCCATGATCGCGTGCCGCATCGAACCGAAGGGACAGATCGAGCCGGAGGGGGAGGGCGTCTGGCGCTCCACCGGCTCCGACCCGCAGTTCCGCCTCACCCATCCTCGCGGCGGGCGGCTGTTTCCGTTTCGGCTCTCGGGGGGCTGGGTGCGCATCCGCGCCGACCTCGAAGGGCTGGGCCACACGAAGCCGGTGCCGCTGCTCTACGTCGATGACGGATCGGGCTTTCGCGAGGACGAGGCGGTCCGGCTGGAAATGCGCGACGACGGCGGCATCGACGACCTCGTGCGCCTGCCGCGCCGGGTGCGGGGCCTGCGGCTCGATCCGCTCGCCGCAAGCGGGCGGTTCCGCCTCGCGCGGGCGACGCTGGAGCCGCTGCGCGGTCCCGCCGCGGCGCTCGCCGTCGCCCGCCGGCTCCTGGCCCGCCTGCCGGAGGAGGAGCGGGGGGGCAGGGCTCTGCTCGGGCGCCTCGCGGGTCTCACCCGGGACCGCCCGCCCGCCGCCCTGTGGCGGGCGTTCTGGGACAGCGCCCGGCCGCGCCCGGCGGCCGCCTCCTACGCCGCCTGGATCGAGCGGGTCGAGCGCCTGGCACTGCCCACGCCGGAGGCGATGCGGGCGGCGATCGCGGGCTTCCGGATCAGGCCGCGCATCTCCATCGTCATGCCGGTCTACAACACGCCCAAACCCTATCTCGAGGCGGCGCTCGCGAGCATCCGGGCGCAGGCCTATCCCGATTGGGAACTGTGCCTCACCGACGACGCATCGAGCGCGCCCCACGTCGCACCGATGCTCGAGGCGCTCGCGGCGGAGGAGCCGCGGGTGCGGCTGCACCGTCGGGCCAAGAACGGCGGCATTGTCGCGGCGAGCAACGACGCCCTGGCCCTGGCGACCGGCGACTGGCTCACCCTGATCGACCACGACGACACGATCCCGCCGCACGCGTTCTACGCGCTCGTCGCCGCCCTCAACGCGGATCCGCAGATCGATTTCCTCTACTCCGACGAGGACAAGATCACGGTGGGCGGCGAGCGCTACGAGCCGTTCTTCAAGCCGGACTGGTCGCCCGAGACGCTGGAGGCCTGCATGTATACGGCCCATCTGGCGCTCTACCGCATGGATATCGTGACCCGCATCGGCGCCTTCCGGGCGCAATGCGAGGGCGCGCAGGATTACGACTTCGTCCTGCGCTACACCGAGCACGCGAGGCGCGTGCACCACGTGCGCCAAGTGCTCTACCACTGGCGCGCGATTCCCGGCTCGACTGCCCAGGCGATGGACAACAAGGGCTACGTGGTCGCCGCCGCCGTCCGCGCCCTCGAAGACCGGGCCCGGCGCACCGGCGGGCTCGATGTCGTGCGCCCGACGGCGTTTGCCGGCAGCTTCCACCTTCGCCGGCCGCTCGCCGCTCGCCCGCTGGTCTCGATCGTGATCCCCACCGCCGGCCGCGACAGCGAGGTTCGCGGCCGCATCGTCGATCTCCTGGCCGCCTGCCTCGCCAGCATCCGCGAGCGGAGTACCTACGAGGCCATCGAGATCGTGGTGGTCGACAACGGCGACCTGCGGCCGGCGACGAAGGCGGCGCTGGAGCGGTACGAGGCCCGCTCCGTCACCTGGGACCAGCCGGTCTTCAACGTCGCCGCCAAGATGAATCTCGGGGCGCGGGCGGCAAGCGGCGAGACCCTCGTCTTCCTCAACGACGACATCGAGGTCATCAGCCCCGACTGGATCGAGGCGATGCTGGCCCTGTTGCAGATCCCCGGCGTCGGCGCGGTCGGTCCCAAGCTGCTGTTCGAGACCGGCGAATTGCAGCATGTCGGCGTCACAGTGATCGATGCGACCCCCGACCATCCCCGCCGCTCCTACCCGCGGGAGGACCCCGGCCACTTCTTCTCGACCGCAGGCAACCGCAACTACCTTGCGGTGACGGGGGCCTGCGTGATGGTGCGGCGCGCCGATTTCGAGGCGATCCAGGGTTTCGACGAGGATTTCGCCGTCAACTACAACGACGTCGATCTCTGCCTGCGCCTGTGGGAGCGGAGCCTGCGCAGCGTCTATTGCGCCGAGGTCGAACTCTACCATTACGAGAGCCGCAACCGGGCCCGCACCGTCGCGGCGGACGAGCAGGCCCGCTTCCGCGCGCGCTGGGCTGACGCCATCCCGAAGGATCCCTATTATAGCGAGTGGTTCGAAGCGCTGCCGCCGACCTTCGAGCTCGATCCGGCGCGGTTCTAACTTCTCGACCAGTTTAGCGGTGTGCTTCCCCCCTCTCCCCGCACGCGGGGAGAGGGGATGCGCGCATCGATCCGCTCGTGAAGACAAGGGCTTCCACCCATCACCGCGTGTTGATCATCTCCTTGATGCGCGCGGCCAGCACTTCCATCACGAAGGGCTTGGTGATGACCTGCATGCCGGGCTCGAGGTGGCCGTTGCCCACGGCCGCGTTCTCGGCGTAGCCGGTGATGAACAGCACCTTCAGGTCCGGCCGCAGGACGCGGCCCGCATCGGCCACTTGGCGCCCGTTCATGCCGCCGGGAAGCCCGACATCGGTCACGAGGAGATCGATGCGCACATCCGATTGCAGCACCTTGAGGCCGGACGGACCGTCGGCGGCCTCGATCGCGGTGTAGCCGAGATCCTCCAGCACCTCCGTCACCAGCATCCGCACCGTCGGCTCGTCATCGACGATCAGCACCGTCTCGCCCTGCTCGGCGCGGGGCGCGGCGGCCAGATCCGGGGCCGCGTCCGGTTCCTCCGCCGCACCGTAGTGGCGCGGCAGGTAGAGGCACATCGTCGTGCCCTGGCCGACCTCCGAGTAGATCCGCACCTGCCCGCCCGACTGGCGCACGAAGCCGTAGATCATCGACAGGCCGAGCCCCGTGCCCTGGCCGATCGGCTTTGTCGTGAAGAACGGGTCGAACGCCTTGGCGATCACGTCCGGGCTCATGCCGGTGCCGGTATCGGTCACGCAGAGCGAGAGGTACTGGCCGGGATCGAGGTCGCGCTCGCGCGCGCCGCGGTCGTCGAGCCATTTGTTGGCGGTCTCGACCGTGATGCGCCCGCCATCCGGCATGGCATCGCGGGCGTTGATGCAGAGGTTCAGGAGCGCGTTCTCAAGCTGGCTCGGATCGACCAGCACCGACCACAGCCCGCCCGCGGCCACCACTTCGAGGGTGATGGAGGGGCCGATGGTCCGACGCAGCAACTCCTCCATGCCCATCACCAGCCGGTTCACGTCGGTGGGCTTGGGGTCGAGGGTCTGGCGCCGTGAGAAAGCCAGCAGGCGGTGCGTCAGCGCCGCTGCGCGCTTGGCGGCGCCCTGCGCGGCGTTGACGTAGCGGTCGATCTCGGTGATCCGCCCCTGCGCGAGGCGGGTCTGGAGCAGTTCGAGCGAGCCGGTGATGCCGGTGAGCAGGTTGTTGAAGTCGTGGGCGAGGCCGCCGGTGAGCTGGCCCACCGCCTCCATCTTCTGCGACTGGCGCAGAGCCTCCTCGGCCCGCATCAGCTCGGCGGTGCGGGCCGCGACCTGCTGTTCCAGGCTGGCGTTGAAGGCCTCCAACTGCGCCTTGGCCCGCAGCTCGCTCTCGATGTTGCGCGCCTCGATCACCGTGCCGATCGGCGCGCCGCGCTCGTCGCGGATCGGGCTCGCGGTGAAGGCGACGGGGTAGAACGAACCGTCGCGGTGGACGAAGATCTCTTGGCCCTGCTCCTGGTTGTTCTCGGGAAACGCCTGATCGATCGGGCATTCGTGGAGCGGGTAGGGGCGGCCGTCCGGCCGGGTATGGTGGACGACGTCGTGGAGCGCTTGTCCCCGCGTCTCCTCCAGCGTGTAGCCCGTCAACCGCTCGGCGGCGCGGTTCATGTAGGCGCAGTGCTGGCGCTCATCCATCATGAAGATGGCCTGCGTCGCGTTGTCGAGCACCGCGTCGAGCCGGCGCGTGGTCTCGACGAGACGCTCTTCGGTGACTTTGCGCGCGGTGATGTCGATGGCGCTTCCGACGCCGCGCAGGCAGCGGCCCTCCGCGTCGAACACGCCGCGCCCCTTGGCCGCGACCCAGCGGACCGTGCCGTCGCTGCGACTGACCGTGCGGAACTCCTCGTCGTAGAGGGCGCGGGTCGTGGGATCGAGCGCGGCGGCGAAGGCGGCGGTCACCCGCGCCCGGTCGTCCGGGTGGAGGCCGTTCGCGAAGTCGTCGAAGGTCACGTCCGCCTCCGAGGCCAACCCGAACATCGCCTTGATCCGCGGAGGCCAGAACAGGGTGCCGGCCCCCGGGTCGAAGTCCCACAGGCCGATCTCGCCGCTCTCGACGGCGAGCCGCAACCGCTCCTCGCTCTCGGCGAGCGCCAGCTCGGCGGCGCGGCGCTCCTCGATATCGACCACCGAGCCGATGTAGCCGAGGAAGCCCCCGTCGGCGGCAAAGCGCGGGCTCGCGGTGTCGATCGCCCAGCGGTAGACGCCGTCGAGGCGGCGCAGGCGGTATTCGAGGCTGAATCCCTCGCGCCGGGCATTCGCCCTCAGGAAGGTCTGGCCCGACCAGCCGCGGTCGTCCGGATGCACCGCCTCGAGCCAGCCGAGGCCGAGGGCCCCTGCCTCGCTTTGGCCGGTGAAGTCGTACCAGCGCCGGTTGAGGTACTGGCAGGCGCCGTCCGGGCCGGTCACCCACATCATCACCGGCGCGTCGTCCGCCATGGTGCGGAAGCGCGCCTCGCTCTCGGCCAAAGCCGCGTTGCCGGTGATCCGCTCGGTCACGTCCGAGCCGTCGACGAACACGCCGGTGATGGTGCCGGCCGCATCGCGCATCGGCTGGTAGACGAAATCGAGGAAGCGCCGCTCCGGTACGCCGCCCGGCACGCGCAGGAGCATCACCGGTGCGCCATGCGCCGTGTGGGTGCGGCCGGTGGCGAACACCTCGTCGAGCAGCTCGAAGAAGCCCTGGCCCTCGATTTCCGGCAGGGCCTCGCGCACCGGCCTGCCGAGGATGTCGCGGTGGGCCACGAGCCCGCGATAGGCGGCGTTGGCGAAGGCGAAGACGTGGTTGGGCCCGTCGAGCACCGCGACGAAGCTCGGCGACTGCTCGAACAGCCGCGCGAAGCGCTCGCGCTCGGCCTGCATCTGCCGGCCCGCCCGCACCGAGGCGGTGGTCTCCGAGCACGCGCAGAACATGCCCGCGACCGTGCCGTCCTCGATCCGCACCGGCGTGTAACCGAAGGCGAAGTGGGTCTCCTCCGGATAGCCGTTGCGGTGCATCGTGAAGGCGATGTCCTCCATATGCGTGGCCTCGCCCGCATAGGCCTGCAACAGGATCGGCTCCACTTGGTCCCAGATGTCGTGCCAGACCTCGTCGAAGGGCCGGCCCAGCGCCTGCGGGTGGCGGGCACCGCACATCGGCGCGTAGCCGTCGTTGTAGAGCGTGACGTGCCCCTCGCCCCAGACGATCAGCATCGGCTGCTGCGAGCCGAGCATCACGCCGACCAGGGTCTTGAGCGCGGCCGGCCACGTCTCCGGGGGGCCGAGCGGCGATGCCGCCCAATCGATTCCACGGATCACCGCGCCGGCCTCGCCTCCGCCGGCGAGGAAGAAGGGCCCGTCACTCACGCGGTGCGCCTCCGGCACGACGGATGCCGACCACCGGAACGCGGAGGGATCCGAGGACGGACGAGGGGAGCGGCCTCGGGCGGGCGTGAAGGGGCAAGGGATGAGGCAAGGGATGGGGGAGGGGATAGGGCAAGGGAGAAGCGGGACCGTATGTTCGACAGCGTTCAACGCGGAAGCCGGCCAGCCGTGCCATCGCCGGGGGCAGGAGGCGGCATCGGAAACCTCCCGGACCCATGCCATGGCGCGAACCGGTGGCGATGCCAAGGTGGTCGACGGTGAAGTTTGATCCCCCATCGACCGCATCGGCGGCTTCGAGGACGCGAGACGCCTTGCGCGGGCACACCGGCCGCGTCAGCATCCGGGGCAGGCAAGAGCCAGCGGTCGGGCTTCCTGCACCCCGGCGTGACGCCTGAGGAAACCCGTTCGTGGACGCGCTGCCTTCCTTCTACGACGACCTCGACGGCTTCCGCGCGGAGGGCTGGCGCCGCCTCGCCGAAGGCGTGGGACACCGGCACAGCCCGTTCCACACGCCGTCTCTCGCCACCGTCGATGCGGCAGGCCGCCCAAGGCTGCGCACCGTGGTCCTGCGCGCGGTGGACACCGGGGCGGGCGCCTTACGCTTCCACTGCGACCGGCGCTCGGACAAGGCGCGGGACATCGCGGCGAACGGCCTCGCCGCCCTCCACGTCTACGACGCCCGAGCCAAGCTCCAGCTCCGCATCGAGGGGCGGGCGCACCTGCACCACGACGATACGGTGGCCGCCGCCGCCTGGGCCGCCGCGCTGACGATGAGCCGGGTCTGCTACGGGGTCGAACCCGCCCCCGGCACCGCGCTCACCGCTGGCGACGCCTACGCGCTGCCCGACGAAGACCCGGAGGCGCGCATCGGCCGCGAGAATTTTGGTGCGGTGGTGTTCACAGCCGAGCGGATCGACCTGCTCTACCTCGACCGGCGTGGGCACCGGCGGGCGGTTTTTCTATGTGAAAGAGGCGCTTGGGCAGGGACTTGGGTTGCACCCTAATGGTTGCATTTCCCACCCGTTGGCGATCTAATATGTTCCTTATTTGTTCTGACTGTTTCTACTTCGGTCAGAGAGGAAACTGTCATGGCTGAGTCGAAGATCGAGTGGACCGACGCAACTTGGAATCCCGTTGTCGGCTGCTCCATCGTCAGCGCCGGATGCACCAATTGCTACGCTATGAGAATGGCGGCGCGGCTGGAGGCAATGGGTGTCCGGCGCTATGCTGGGCTGACCCGCAAGAGCGGCGGGCGTTCGGTCTGGACCGGGCGCGTTCGATGCGATGACGACGCACTCGCAATCCCTGGGCGGTGGAAAGGAAAGCGGCTCGTTTTCGTCAACTCGATGAGCGACCTTTTCCACCCGGACGTTTCGCAGGACTTCATCCGAAAAGTCTGGGCGGTAATGGAGGCCGTTCCTCAGCACACGTTCCAGATTCTTACAAAGAGGCCGGAGCGTATGCGCGAGGTACTGTCGGAGGCTGGAATCCCCATTCTGCACAATGTGTGGCTTGGGACCAGTGTCGAATCGGGCGAGGTTCTGCATCGACTCGATGAACTGAGGGAGACGCCTGCGGCTCTCCGCTTCGTTTCGTTCGAGCCACTGCTGGGATCGGTGGCGGATGCGGATCTGACTGGTATCGATTGGGCGATCGTCGGTGGTGAGAGCGGACCCCGATCCCGGGCCATTGACGTGACTTGGGTCGAAGAGATCGAGCAACTCTGCCGGATCAGCGACGCGGCCTTTTTCTTTAAGCAGTGGGGGGGGGCCAACAAGCGCAAGACCGGCCGTCATTTCCGGGGACGGACGTGGGATGAGATGCCGGTTGTAAGAATGTGATCGGCGACTTTTTTCGCAAGCGCGATCGCTTTGGCATTCGGGCTTGAGACTGCAAAGAACAGAGAGAACAGCGGCGCTCCGTTTTTCATCGTGAGCGTTCGAGGTTCTGATACGTGCGGAAAGACATCCTTGAGACGCTTCTTCACGTAATTTTCGATCGTGCGCACGTCAGCGACGCGCCGCAGCTTCGCTTGATTGTCCTCGTCGCCGAGAGATGCAAACAGGTCGTTCGCGCGCTCCTCCCGCCCATAGAATGCGCCTTCCCAATCTGGCGTACCAAGAATGCGCGTGATCGAGGCGCGCTTCTCCGGCGTGAGCTTCTCACCAGATCGCGCGGCTTGGCGGTATAGACCGCTCAAGGGAAACAGATACCAGACGTCAATGGCCTGCGTTGCTGCGATCTCCTGAAGCGTCGAGAATTCGACGTTCATCCCATATGGATCGAGGAAAAGGACAGCCCGGATCCCAGAAGAACCTTGATGTGGCCTGAGCCAAGGCGTCGTTCGACAGATGTCGATGATAGCGGCATTGGCTTCGCCGTGGTGCGTCCGTGCTTGAATATTCGGGTATTCGGCACAGAGAGCCTCAAGCGCGGCACTCCGCCCGCCATGGCGCTCGATCAGGATGATCTGCCGAAACGGAGGGGTAGTTTGAAGCGCGATGCGAGCCGATCCCGGCACGTAGACCTGTTCACGCTTGGCTTCTACACCGAGAATGAGCGGTTCGTTACTGATGACACGATCGATTAGGCGTCCACCACTGCCTGCGAAGGCGTCGATGTAGTAAAGCTCGAACCCCTTATTGCGCAGCGCCGTCGTAAAGAAGGAAAGGTACTTTCGCAGGGCATCGAGCTTCAGGTCCGTCCAACCCCCACCGAAGCGATGCCCCGCAGCCATCTCGATGCCGCCCCACCCTGCCTTATTTCAAGCAGAGGTAGCACATCGTTTCAGGATTGCGTGTGTGAAATCTTGCCTCGGCGACGGCTTCGCATGTCCTAACTTGCCGCCGCCATCCGCGCGAACCCGGCCTCCAGATCCGCCTTCAGATCCTCCGGATCCTCCAGCCCGATATGGAAGCGGAGCGCCGCGCCGTCCGGCGGCCAGCGGGTGGCGGTGCGGTAGACGGTCGGGTCGAAGGGGATGACGAGGCTCTCGAAGCCGCCCCAGGAAAAGCCCATCCCGAACAGTTCGAGCCCGTCGAGGAAGGCAGCCAAAGCCTCCTCGGAAACCGGCTTGAGGATCACCCCGAACAGGCCCGAGGCGCCGGAGAAGTCGCGCTTCCAGATCGCGTGGCCGGGATCGTCCGGCAGGCCCGGATGCAGCACGCGCAGCACCTCCGGCCGGGCCTGGAACCACTCGGCCATGGCGAGCCCCCGCGTGCCGTGCTCGCGCAGGCGCAGACCCATGGTGCGCAGGCCCCGCAATCCCAGAAAGATGTCCTCCGGGCCGGGGCAGTTGGCGAAGTGCTCGTAGGTCCGCTTGAGTGCGGGATAGTACTGGGCGTTGGCCGAGACGAGGCCGAGCAGCAGGTCGGAGCCGCCGCTGAGATACTTGGTGCCGGCCTCCACCGCGAGATCGACGCCGCGCTCGTGGGGCGGGAACAGCAGCGGCGTCGCCCAGGTGTTGTCCATCACCACCGCGCCGCCGCGGGCATGCATCGCCGCGGCGATGGCCGGCACGTCCTGCATCTCGAAGGTCTGCGAGCCCGGCGCCTCCACCAGCACCGCCCGGGTGTTGTCGCGCATCAGCCCGGCGATGCCGGCGCCGATCAGCGGATCGTAATATTCGACCTCGACGCCGTAGCGCGCGAGCACGCCGTCGCAGAAAATGCGGGTCGGGCGGTAGGCGGAATCGGTGACGAGGAGGTGGTCGCCCGCACTGACGCAGGCCATCAGCGCCAGCGTCAGGGCCGAGAGGCCGGACGGCGCCAGCACCGTGCCGGCCGCGCCCGCGATCTCGCTCCAGGCCTCGCACAGGGCGTCCATCGTCGGCGTACCCGACGTGCCGTAATTGTAGCGCCCGCGCCGGTGCTTGATGTCGTCGTAGGTCGGGTAGAGGACCGTCGAGCCGCGGTAGATGGGCGTGTTGACGAAGCCGTGCTGGGCCGACGGGTCGCGCCCGGCAAGCACGAGGCGGGTATCGGCGCCGAAGCGGCCGCGGTCGCGGGGGGGAGATTTGGACATCGGCCTCGGGAGAGTGAGCGGGCTCTTGAGCGTTGAAGCCCTTTCAGCCTCCCGAGACCGAACGCGTCAAGACGGTCTCGGGCGCCTCACGCCGCCGGGTCGTCGGTGACCGCCTCCTCGTAGGCCTGGATCCAGGCCGCGCGATCCTCGGAGCCCTCCACATAGGGGCATTCATCGATGCTCTTGCCGTAGAGACGCGCGTTGCGGCCCTGGATGAAGGGGCTGTCGCTCGCCGTCGCCTGCTCGTTCATGGCCAAATCCTGTCTCGGATGTCCTGAATAGGGCCGGTCCGCCGCGGGCCCGGTCGTCCGGTTCATTAACGACACCGCGCGCATCCTGTTTCCGGGGCCGCCGTTCACGGTCCCGCGTATCCTTGCGTATCGAGTTCCCCATCGTGAGCATCCTGCGCGTCATCGCCTTCGGCACCGTCACCGGCCTCGGGACGCTGTCGGTCGTCCTCGTGAGTGCGGATCGGCTCATGCATCAGGCGGTCGCCGCCGTGCCGGCCCCGACGATCGCACGGGTCGCCCCGGCCCTGCCCGATCCCGCTACGACCGGCACGGTGACGCAGGGGCCGGCGACCGAGTCGAAGAAGGAGCGCATGCTCACCGGCTTCGACACCGAGCGCCTCAACGCACTGATGCGCGGCGAGACGCCCCCCGCCCGCAAGCGCTGACCGCGCGCCCGGTCCGGGCTACAAGCGGCGCCCCGCCACGCCGCCGACCGTGCAACCTTGGGCCTGATCTACGCGCTCGCCGCCTATCTGAGCTGGGGCCTCGTCGTCCCGGTGCATTTCCGGCTGCTCGACGGCATTCCGCCCGGAACGATCCTGGCGCAGCGCATCGCGTGGTCGGCGCTGCTCGTGGTCGGCCTGATCGCGCTGCTGCGAAAGCGGCTCGCCAACCCGTTCCCCCTGCGCCCGCGCCACGGCCTGCTCGTCGTCTCGGCAGGGCTGATCGCGGTCAACTGGATGCTCTACCTCGTGGCGGTGTCGAGCGGGCACATGCTCGATGCGAGCCTGGGCTACTTCATCAACCCGCTGGTCTCGGTGGCGCTCGGCGCCCTCGTCCTCGGCGAGCGCCTGCGCCCGGTCCAGGTGGTGGCGGTGGCCATCGTCGTGCTCGGCGTGGTGATCGCGGTGGCGATGGCCGGGCGCCTGCCGCTGCTGTCGCTCGGCCTCGCGGTCACCTTCGCCCTCTACGGGCTCGTGCGCAAACTCGTCGCCGTCGACGGCACCGTCGGCTTCTGCGCCGAGACCTTCCTGCTCCTGCCCGCAGCTTTGGCCTATCTCTTCTTCGCCGCGCCGCCGGTGCCCGCTGACGCCCGCACCTGGGGGCTGCTGGCGCTCACCGGCGTGACCACGGCGCTGCCGCTGATCTGGTTCGCCGCCGCGGCAACCCGGCTGACCCTGGCGACCCTCGGACTGATGCAGTACATCGCGCCCTCCTGTCTGATGGGGCTCAGCACGCTGGTCTACGGCGAGACCCTGACGCCGGACCGCCTCGTGCTGTTCGGGCTGATCTGGCTGGCGCTGGTGCTCTACGCGTACGATGCGATCCGCCACGAGCGCCGACGGCGCGCCGCGCGGCCGACGGCACGGTCAGGGGAGGGGCGATGACCCGGCTCAACCGCATCACCGATATTTCCGGGCTTCGCGTCGGCCACGCGGAAGACGAAAGAATCGCGAGTGGCGTCACCGCGCTCCTCTTCGAGACACCCTTCGTCTGCGCGGTGGATGTGCGCGGCGGCGGCCCCGGCACCCGCGAGACCGACCTGCTGGATCCCGCCGCCACCGTCCAGGCGGTCGATGCCCTCGTGCTGTCGGGCGGCTCGGCCTTCGGGCTCGACGCGGCGGCGGGCGTCGTCGCCCATCTCAGGGAGGCGGGCCGGGGATTCGCGGTCGGCGATGTGCGGGTGCCGATCGTGCCGGGCGCCATCCTGTTCGACCTGCTCAACGGCGGCGACAAGGCCTGGGGCCGCTTCCCGCCCTACCGCGATCTCGGCTACGCCGCGGCGGAGGCCGCGCGCGGCGGCGCCTTCGCCCTCGGCTCGGTCGGGGCGGGGCTCGGGGCCCGCACCGCCAATCTGAAAGGCGGCCTCGGCTCGGCCTCGAGCGCGGTGCCGGGCCTCTCCGTGCAGGTTGGTGCGCTGGTCGCCGTCAACGCCTTCGGCCGGGTGACGATGGGGCAGGGGCCGCATTTCTGGGCCGCCCCGTTCGAGCGCAACGGCGAGTTCGGCGGCCTCGGCCTGCCGCAGCCGATGCCCGACGACGCCCTCTCGTGGCCGCGCGAGCCCTTGCCCGGCGCCAACACCACGCTGGCGGTCGTCGCCACCGACGCGCGGCTCACCAAGGCGCAGGCCAAGCGCCTTGCCATCGCCGCGCAGGACGGGCTCGCCCGGGCGATCCATCCGGCTCACACCCCGCTCGACGGCGACGTGGTGTTCGCGGTCGCCACCGGCGCGGTGCCGCTCGGGGATGAGGTGGCCGATCTCGCCCGCCTCGGCGCGGCGGCGGCCGAGACGCTGGCGCGGGCAGTCGCCATCGGCGTCCACGCCGCGACCCGGCTGCCATGCCTGGACCTGCCAGCGTGGCGGGATCTTTTCGCGAAACCTTGAACCGAAGGGGTT
Source organism: Methylobacterium sp. J-043 (assembly GCF_022829505.1). NCBI lineage: Bacteria > Pseudomonadati > Pseudomonadota > Alphaproteobacteria > Hyphomicrobiales > Methylobacteriaceae > Methylobacterium > Methylobacterium sp. J-043. The sequence goes on from NZ_JAKSYB010000075.1 coordinate 20,192, forward strand.
CCCCAAGGGATCATCCCTTGGGTTGGGCGGCGGGGCAATGCCCCGCCTTCCCTGCAACCAGGGCTCTGCCCTGGACCCTATGACAGGGACCTGTCCTTTCGAAACGCGAACTACAGGTTCGTATAGTTCGGCCCGCCCGGCCCCTCAGGGGTGACCCAGTTGATGTTCTGGTTCGGGTCCTTGATATCGCACGTCTTGCAGTGGACGCAGTTCTGCGCGTTGATCTGGAAGCGCACGCCGTCGCTGGCGGACTTGTCCTCCACCCACTCGTAGACGCCCGCCGGGCAGTAGCGGCTCGACGGACCGCCGTAGACGTCGTGCTCGGAGGTCTTCTGCAGCCCCATATCCTTCACCTTGAGGTGGGGCGGCTGATCCTCCTCGTGGTTGGTGTTCGAGAGATACACCGAGGAGAGCCGGTCGAAGGTGAGCCGGCCGTCGGGCTTGGGGTAGACGATCGGCGTCACCTCCGAGAGGGGCTTGAGGCAGGCATGGTCCGGCTTGCCGTGGCCCAATGTCCCGAACAGCGAGGCGTCGGCGATCGTGTTCATCCACATGTCGAGGCCGCCGAGGCCCACGCCGACCAGCGTGCCGTACTTCGACCAGAGCGGCTTGACGTTGCGCACCGGCTTGAGGTCGCGCCCGATCGGGCTGTCGCGCCAACCCTCCTCGTAGGCGGTCAGTTCGTCGCCCTGGCGGCCGGCGACGAGCGCGTCGAAGATCGCGTCCGCCGCCTGGATGCCGGACAGGATCGCGTTGTGCGAGCCCTTGATGCGCGGCACGTTCACGAAGCCCGCCGAATCGCCGACGAGGCAGCCGCCGGGGAAGACGAGCTTCGGCACCGATTGCCAGCCGCCCTCCATGATCGCACGGGCGCCGTAGCCGATCCGCTTGGCTCCCTCGAAGGTCTCGGCGATCATCGGATGGGTCTTGAAGCGCTGGAACTCCTCGAACGGCGACAGGGTCGGGTTCTCGTAGTTCAGGTGCGTGACGAAGCCGACCGAGAGCAGATGGTCGTCGAAATGGTAGAGCCACGAGCCGCCGCCGGCCTTGTTCGGCAGCGGCCAGCCCATCGTGTGCTGCACCAGCCCCGGCTCGAACTTGTTCGGGGCGAGTTGCCACAGCTCCTTGACGCCCAGGCCGTATTTCTGGTGGTCGCTGTTGCGGTTGAGCCCGAACCGATCGATCAGCGTCTTGGTGAGCGAGCCGCGCGCGCCTTCGCCGAACACCGTGTACTTGGCCCGCAACTCCATGCCGCGGGTGAAGTCGTCGCGCGCCTCGCCGGTGCGGGAGATGCCGAGATCCCCCGTGGCGATGCCGGTCACCGTGCCGCGCTCGTCGTAGAGCACTTCCGCTGCCGGGAAGCCGGGATAGATCTCGACGCCGAAGCCTTCCGCCTTGGCACCCAGCCACTTCACGGTGTTCGAAAGCGAGCCGACGAAATTGCCGTGGTTCGACAGGAGCTTGGGGAAGAACAGGTTCGGCATGGTGACGCCGCTGTTCTTGGTGAGGAAGAGGAACTCGTCGCGCTCCACCGCCGTCTTGAGCGGCCGGTCCGGGTCGTCACGCCATTCGGGGAGGAGAGTGTCGAGGCCGAGCGGATCGACCACGGCACCGGAGAGGATATGCGCGCCAACCTCGCCGCCCTTCTCGACGACGACGACCGAAAGCTCCTCACCCTTCTGCGCGGAGAGCTGCTTGAGGCGGATCGCGGCGGCGAGGCCGGCGGGTCCCGCGCCGACGATCACCACGTCGAAATCCATGCCTTCGCGTTCGGGCAGCGCCATCCTCATTCCTCCTGCGGCCGTTCGGGCATCCGGCGCCGCTCCGGCTCGATTCATTGTCAAGATGTCTCTCAAGCGATTCCAAGGTAGGAAGGCAAGGCCGTTCGGGTAGCGGCAGGCAAGCGCAGGGGGATACGCAGGGAGCGCCCGTGCGACGATCCGCAGGACGCATCCGGGCGTTGTCCACAGGTCGCTCCCACGCCACATGGAAACGATGACGGCAAACCACGCGGATACCGACGCCAGAGGCGACCTGATCTCCTACCTCGACTTCCATGTCGCGGCAGGCGTCGACGCGGCCCTCGACGAGCAGCCCCACGACCGCTTCGCCGAGACCGAGTCCGCTCAGGCGCCCGCCGCCTCGCGGGCCGAGCCGCCGCCCCGCCGCGAGGCCCTCGAACCGCGCCGCGAGCCCCTCGAACAACGCCGTGAGCCCCTCCCGCCGCGCCGCGAGCCGCCGCAGGGCGACACTCCCTCTGCGGAAGGGCCGCCCCTGGAGTTCCGGCGCGAGCTGCCGAGCCGCGACGCGCCCGCGCGTGAGCCTCCCCGCACCTACGGCAACGCGGCCGGCGCCAAGCCCGGCGAGGCAGCGGACGATGCGCGGGCACGGGCAGCGCAGATGAAGACCCTCGACGAATTGGAGGCGCTGCTGCGCGGCTTCGAGGGCTGCGGCCTGCGCTTCACCGCCAAGAACCTCGTCTTCGCCGACGGGAATCCGCAGGCGCGGGTGATGTTCGTCGGCGAAGCGCCGGGTGCCGACGAGGACCGGATCGGCAAGCCGTTCATGGGCCGCTCCGGCCAGCTCCTTGACCGGATGATGGCGGCGATCGGTCTCGACCGGACGAGCGCCTACATCTCCAACGTCGTGCCCTGGCGTCCGCCGGGCAACCGCAACCCGACCCCGCAGGAGATCTCGATCTGCCGCCCCTTCGTCGAGCGCCAGATCGAACTCGCGGATCCCGACATCCTCGTCTGTCTCGGCGCCCCCGCGACGCAGACGCTAACCGGCACGAAGGACGGCATCCTCAAAGCCAGAGGCCGCTTCTATCCCTACCGCCTCGGCGACGGGCGCGAGATCCGGGCGCTCGCCACCCTCCATCCGGCCTACCTGCTGCGCCAGCCGGTGCAGAAGCGCCTCGCCTGGCGTGACTTCCGGATGCTGAAGAGCGCCCTCGACGGGAGCGCCGCGGGCAAGTAGGCCGGGGCCGGCGCCAAGCGGAACCGTATCCTCCGCCTCGCCATTCTAGAAACCAAGTCCGGAATCCCGATGAGGCCGGGCGAGACGCGGGGCAGCGGGAGACTTCATGCGCTGGGACGATTTTCGCGCCTCTGAGAACGTCGAAGACCGGCGCGGCGAGGGCGGCGGCGGCGGGGGCGGCTTCCCCGGCGGCGGCATGGGCGGCCTCGGCATCGGCACGATCGTCATCGTGCTGCTGATCTCCTGGGTCACCGGCATCAACCCGGCGATCCTGCTCGGCGGCGCGCAGCAGATGTCCGGCGGCGGGCAGCAGCGCGAGCAGCGGGTCGATCCCGAGACGCAGGCCCGGCGCGGCGAGGCGCCGACCGACCGCGCCGGCCAGTTCGCCACGAAGATCCTCGGTAACACCGAGGATGTGTGGAACGAGATCCTGCCGAACCAGACGGGGCGGCAATACAAGCCGACGACGATGGTGCTCTACCAGGGCGGCACCCGTTCGGGCTGCGGCATGGCGCAGGCGGCGATGGGGCCGTTCTACTGCCCGCTCGACAAGAAGGTCTATATCGACCTCGGCTTCTTCAAGGAGATGCAGACCAAGTTCGGCGTGAAGGGCGATTTCGCCTATGCCTACGTCATCGCCCACGAGGTCGGCCACCACGTGCAGGACGTGCTCGGCATCCTCGGCAAGGTGCAGAGCCGCCAGCAGAACGCGAGCAGCAAGACGGAGGCGAACCAGCTCTCCGTGCGCGTCGAACTGATGGCCGACTGCCTCGCCGGCGTCTGGGCCAAGAACTCGAACGACCGCTGGAACGCGATGGACCAGAGCGACATCGACGAGGCACTGAAGGCCGCCAGCGCCATCGGCGACGACAAGCTCCAGGAGAAATCGCAGGGCTATGCCGTGCCGGATTCCTTCACCCACGGCTCGTCCGAGCAGCGCAAGCGCTGGTTCATGACCGGCTACAAGAGCGGCCAGACCAAGTCCTGCGACACCTTCCGCGCCAGCCGCGGCTGATTTTTCTGGAACCTGGGAAGGCTGATATGGCCGAGACCGCACGCGAGCTGATGCTCGCCGGAAAGCCCTATCGCGGCGACGATCCGGAACTGATCGCGCTCCGCAACGTCGCCAAGCGGCGGCTCCTGCGGCTCAACGCCATGGAGCCCGAGGATGCGGCCGGCCGCGAGGCGGTGATCCGCGAGCTGCTCGGATCGGCAGGCAGCAACCCGACGATCTGCCCCGGATTCGCCTGCGACTACGGCGGCAACATCACGGTGGGCGACGATTTCTTCTGCAACTTCAACTGCGTCTTCCTCGACTGCGCCCCCATCACCATCGGCCACCGCGCGCAGATCGCCCCGATGGTGCAGCTCTACACCGCCGAGCACCCCCTCGACCGCGCCCGTCGCGCCGCGTTCTGGGAATCGGCCCGGCCCATCACCATCGGCGACGACGTGTGGATCGGCGGCGGCGCGATCCTGCTGCCCGGCATCACTGTCGGCGATGGGGCTGTGATCGGCGCGGGCGCGGTGGTGACCCGCGACGTGCCGGCGGGCGCGGTGGTGGTGGGCAACCCGGCGAAGGTGGTGCGGTGGACGCAGGAGTAGCGCACCCTAACTCCTATAACGGAGCCGACACGTTGGCCGAGGCGTCGGTGATGCGAGGAACGGAGCCGGAGGAGGCATAAAGCGAAAGGGCACCTGCACGGAAACTTCGCGGTTGCCCGCTGCAGGCGGACGCGGCAGAGGGCTCGACAGCTTGACGGCGACGAGAGATGCCTCGTCGAACACGGTTATCCCCGAACTGCGAACGAGCGATATCGCCCCGACGTATCCGTCACCGCCAACGTCGAACTTCACAACCGAGATCGCGCCGCCCGCAGGTGTGTCGCGCGCGCGCGGATCGCGCGGATACCGAACGTTGCAGCGGACGAGGCGAGACGCCACGGCGCGCCATTCGGCCATCGTCTCCACCGCGCGAACCGGAACAGGCATGAGCGGCAGGACGGCAAGGGCCGTTACAGCTGAAATGAGTGCTCGCATCCGTCGATTCCGCCCCCTCGGGCTTGAATCCTACAGCGAGGCTCGGCAACCAAAAAGCGATACTCGCGAAAAGATGCGCCGCATGCGGGCATGTGACGGGGGCGCCGCGCGCTACTCCACCCGCATCCAGCCCTGCGGCATCAGCCGTTCCTGCGGCTTGAACTTGGCCTTGTAGTCCATCTTGCGGGAGCCATCGACCCAGTAGCCGAGATACAGATACGGCAGGCCCAGGGCGCGGGCGCGGCGGATGTGGTCGAGGATCATGTAGGTGCCGAGCGAGCGGCTGGCCTCGGCAGGATCGTAGAACGAGTAGACCATCGACAGGCCGTCGGCGAGGACGTCGGTGAGGCAGACCGCGACGGGGGCGCCGACGCCGCGGCCGTGGATCGCGCTGTCGGGCCCACGCTCGCGGTAGACGACGAGATGGGTGTCGACGTGGCTGTCCTCGATCATCATCGCGTAGTCGAGCACCGTCATGTCGACCATGCCGCCATCGCCGTGGCGGGCGTCGAGATAGCGGCGGAACAGGGCGTATTGCTCGGAGGCCGGACGGTTCGGCTCCGGCGTGCCGATGAGTTCGGCATTGCGCTGGAGGATGCGCCGCTGGCTCGCGGTGATGGCGAAATCCTCGACCACGACCCGCACCGAGACGCAGGCGCGGCAGGTCTCGCAGGCCGGGCGGTAGGCGATGGTCTGCGAGCGGCGGAAGCCGCCCTGGGTCAGGATCTCGTTGAGGTCCCGGGCACGCCGCCCGACGAGGTGGGTGAACACCTTGCGCTCCTCCTGGCCCGGTAGGTACGGGCAAGGGGAGGGCGCCGTGAGGTAGAATTGCGGTGTGTCGCGCGGATGGCTCGTCACGCTGGGAAGGCTCGCCCTCGGGGCCACGGCATCGAACGCTGGCACCACAGCCAATGTAACGGGATCGCCGCGGGGCTCAACCGGATTGATCGGGCATGACGGCGGCTTTCCGCCGCCATCCCCTCACCCGAAGGAGGGATCAGTCGCGCACGACGGCGAGACCCAGCAGCAGGTCGTGGCCGAGGCGCCGGTCGGAGCGGACGAGACCGAACACCACGTCGATGCACCAGAGCAGGAAGGTCGAGATCGCCACGTAGAACAGCAGCGCATGGATGCCCGCCGTCAGGAAATCCACCGGGCGGCCGCTCTCGGGTGCCACCACGCGCAGGCCGAGCATGCGCATCCCGAGCGTGCTCTGCTTGGGGCCGCCCACCGTGATTGCGCTGTAGAGGATGCCGCTGACGCCGAGGATCGGGAACAGCATCCACGCAAAGCCGAAGGTGAGCACGCCGAGGATCGCAATCGCCGTGGCGAGCACGGCCGTGAACACGAAGATGAAGGCGAGATCGAGCAGGTAGGCGACCGTGCGCCCGCCGAGACTCGCCCGCACATACGGCACGGGAAATCCGCCGGGACCCGGCATGCCCGCCGGGTTGGTGTAACCGGGGTGATAACCGGGCTGAAAATCCGTCATGGCCGCCGCTTCCTCGACCGTTGCGTGCACCCCGATCAAGTGGGGAGACGATGCAGTGCTGCCAAGAGAGGGCAGGCGCGATCCTCCCGCCGTCAGGTTATACCGCCACCCATCGCCATCACCGTATTCCGGGATCGGCGGCCTCGGCCTCGGGCGTCGTCAGGTAGTAATGCCTGAGCAGGTAGAGCGAGGCTCCGGTCATCGGTCCCTGCTCGGTCGTCACCGCGTTGAGGTCGTCGCCGGCGCCGAAATGGCAGACGAGGAAGCGGGGCCGGGTCGCCTCGGCCTTCGCGAGCCCACCGGCCGAGCCCGTGAGGCGGTAATCGACCCGCACGCTGCCGCTTCTCGCGCCCGATCCCACCCGTAAGAGGTCGATCGCGGCGCCGGGCGGGGCGAGCGCCGGCACCGCCCGGCGGCAGAGCGTCGCCCGGCGCGCGTCGAGCGCCGTGTCACAGCCGAATCCGGCCGCGAGCCAGAGGATGACGGCGCCCGCCAGCGCCGCCCGCTCGATGTGGATCAAGGCCGTCGCGCCTGGGGTCGGGCCGCCGTCAGGCGCCCGCGCGCAGCCGCTCGGCGACGCGGGGGGCGTAGTAAGTCAGCACCCCGTCGGCGCCCGCGCGCTTGAAGGCGAGCAGGCTCTCGGTCATGGCGCGGTCGCCGTCGAGCCAGCCGTTGCGGGCGGCAGCCTCGATCATCGCGTACTCGCCCGACACCTGGTAGGCGAAGGTCGGCACGCCGAACTCGCTCTTCACCCGGGTGATGATGTCGAGATAGGGCAGGCCCGGCTTGACCATCACCGAGTCGGCGCCCTCGGCCAGATCGAGAGCCACCTCGCGCAGGGCCTCGGCCGCGTTGCCGGGATCCATCTGGTAGGTGCGCTTGTCGCCGACCAGCGCCGCGCTGGTGCCGATGGCGTCGCGGAACGGCCCGTAGAAGGCGCTGGCGTATTTCGCGGCGTAGGCCATGATCTGCACGTCGCGAAAGCCGGCCCGGTCGAGGCCGGTGCGGATGGCGCCGACGCGCCCGTCCATCATGTCGGAGGGGGCGATGATGTCGGTGCCGGCCTCGGCCTGGATCAGGCTCTGCTCGACCAGCACCGCCACGGTCTCGTCGTTGAGGATCGCGCCGGCCTCGATCAAGCCGTCATGGCCGTGGCTGGTATAGGGGTCGAGCGCGACATCGGTCATCACGCCGATCTCGGGGACCGCGCGCTTCACCGCCCGCACCGCCCGGCAGACGAGGTTTTCGCGGTTCAACGCCTCGGAGCCGGTCGGGTCGCGCAGGGACGGCTCGGTGTAGGGGAAGAACGAGATCGCCGGGATGCCGAGCCGCGCGGCGCGCTCGGCCTCGCGCACAATCTCGTCGACGCTCAGGCGCTCGACGCCGGGCATGGAGGCGATCGGCTCGCGGCGGCCTTCGCCCTCGATCACGAAGAGCGGCCAGATCAGGTCATCAACGGTGAGGGTATGCTCGCGCACGAGGCGGCGCGACCAATCCGCCTTGCGGTTCCGGCGCGGGCGCTGGGTCAGGCTCAGCGGCCCCGCGCCGGGGGCGGCTTCGCGCGCGGTCTCGATGGCGAGCGGGCGCGGGGTGGCGTCAGACATGAGCCTCAGGACTCCGGTTGCTCCAGGACGCTCTCGAACCGAAGGGGAGACCGGTTCGGTGCGGAGGATCGCATCACGACAAAGACGTCAAACCCATGCGCGACCGCAAGCCCGACGGCGAGGGCTCGGGGCGGAGCGTTCCGAGTGCGCCCCCCCGACAACCATCCGGCGTTCGGAGGTTGCCACAAGAAGGAGAGGTGAGGAAAGCGCCACGGACCGCGCGACCATCGACGATACTCAAGCCTCTTGCTGTTGCATCGTCTTCTCGGACAGGCCGGTCTGCGCCTCTTCGGGCGGTGCCCTAGCACATTCGAATTCGGGCTCGAAAGGTGCCGTTGCCGCAGGCCGCCGAATGCGAGCGGCTCCGTCCCGAGGCCCACGCGCCGGACATCGACGGAGCGCTTCTGAAGGGTGCCGAAAGAGGTTCCATGCATGCGGACTCCGTCGGAGGGCCGGTTTTCCAAGCCGCCTCGCGAGGCGGTCGATGCGGTCCGGCGCCGTCGCACGCTCCGCGTTGACGCCCCACCCGGGAGTTCGTCTAAGAGGGCCGCGCAAGGCCCCCGGCGCAAAGCCTCCGGGCACGGGGCCCGGCTTCGAAACGGCGGGCATCCGCTCGGGTGACGATGCGGCGGAGGGGAGCGCGGCGGTGGAGCGCGGAATGTCGGGTGGGCAAAAGGCCTCGCAACAACAAGCCTTGCAACGGGACGTGCGCGAGCCGTCGGCCGAGCCCGAGATCGTGTTCGAGACCCGCGGCGAGGCCGGGCTGATCACCCTGACACGGCCGAAGGCGCTCAATGCCCTCACCCTGCCGATGGTGGAGGCGATGCACCGCCAGCTCCGGGCTTGGGCGGGGGATGCGCGGGTCAGCCGGGTCGTGGTGCGGGGCTCCGGCGGACGCGCCTTCTGCGCGGGCGGCGACATCCGCCAGATCCACGCCCTCGGCAAGGCCGGGCGCCATGCCGACGTGATGGCGTTCTGGCGCGGGGAATACTGGCTCGACGCCACGGTAAAGTTCTACCCGAAGCCCTACATCGCGCTGATCGAAGGGATCGTGATGGGCGGCGGCGTCGGCATCTCGCTGCACGGCGACGTGCGGGTCGCAGCCGGGAACTACAGCTTCGCCATGCCCGAGACCGGCATCGGCTTCTTCCCGGATGTCGGCGCGACCTACGCCCTGCCGCGCCTGCCCGGCTACACCGGGCGCTACCTCGCGCTGACGGGCGCGCGGATCGGCGCGGGCGACGCGCTCGCCGTCGGCCTCGCGACCCACGCGGCGCGGGGGCAAGACTTCGAGACCATCATCGAGCGGCTGGCGGGGGGAGGGGCCATCGCCCGCGCCTTCGACGGCCTCGACGCGCCGGAGACGGAGACCGGTCCCCTCGTCGCCGAGCGGGCGCTGATCGATGCCTGCTTCTCCGCCGACACCGTCACGGAGGTGCTCGCCCGGCTCGACGCGTCGGCGCGGGATGGCTCCGCCTTCGCGAAAGCGACCGCGGCGACGATCCGCACCCGCTCACCCACCAGCCTGACCATCGCCCTGGCGCAGATGCGCCGCGGGGCCGGCTTGAGCTTTGCCGAGGCGATTCTGGCGGAGTACCGGCTGTGCGAGCGGGTGATGCGTGGGCATGATTTCTACGAGGGCGTGCGAGCGGTGATCGTCGACAAGGACAACCGGCCGGCCTGGCAACCTGCGACCCTGGACGCGGTCGATGCCGAGGCGATCGAGGCCGCCTTCGGCCTGCTCGACGGCCCCGAGCCGCTCTTCGACGGCAGCCAGGGCCCGCACGAAGCGGCGCCTGCTGTGGAGGCACGGTCGTGAGGGCGCTCGCCAAGGTCGGCTCGACGCTCGACGGGCGCGGACGCCCGAGCGCCGGGGCCGGCGACCGGATCGAGGGCACCGCGCCGCGGGCGCAGACCCGCTGGGACGTGGTGCTCGTCTGGTTCATGCGCATCACCGCGCTGGTCTGGCTCGTCAAAGGACTCGCGACCTGGGGCGAGATCCTCGATCTGATCCCCGGCCGGACGCCGTTCGCCGACCTGCCGATGGGACGGCAATCGGCGATCGTCTACTTCGCGGTGATCGACTTCGTGGCCGCGGTCGGCCTGTGGCTGACGAGCGCCTGGGGCGGCGTGGTCTGGCTGCTCGCCGCGACCTCGGCGCTGACACTGGCGCTGCTGACGCCGCAGCTCCTGCCGATGTCGGTGCCGGTGATCGCAGTGCAGGCAAGCATTGTCGCTGTTTACTTCGTGTTATCCTGGCTGGCGGCGCGCGATGTAGGCTGAACAAGAGGTCAACATCATCGTTTCATTTTGCATTTACCGACAGAAGTAAATCGCGAGTTCATCCTGTCGCTTAAATCGGCTTTCATCGGTGGGGGCTAGGTTCACCTCATAAGCGAGGCCGGCCAGCAAGAGCCGGCACGAACCGACAGGAAGGCACCACGATGAGCACGAAGGCCGCCAACACCGCCCTCAAGACCACCGACGCCGCCCCGGAGCTTCAGGGCGCCGCCGGCTCCTATCTCGAGGCGCTGCACCTCGTGGAGCGGCTGCACCGCCGCCTCCTCGACGTCATCAAGGACGAGTTCGACCGGCGCGGCCGCGAGGACGTCAACAGCGTCCAGGCGCTGCTGCTCTACAACATCGGCGACAAGGAGCTGACCGCGAGCGAGCTGCGCTCGAAGGGCTACTATCTCGGCTCGAACGTGTCCTACAACGTCAAGAAGCTGGTCGAGGCCGGCTTCCTGCACCACGCCCGCTCCAAGACCGACCGGCGCTCGGTGCGCATCAGCCTGACCCCAAAGGGCCGCGAGATCCACGACCTGATCCAGGGCCTCTACGACAAGCACGCCCGCACGATCCAGCCGATCGGCGGCATCTCCGAGGACGATTTCGGCCGCCTCAACCTCGCGCTGTCCCGCCTGGAGCGCTTCTGGACCGACCAGATCCGCTACCGTCTCTGAGCAAGGCACCGGGATATCGAAAGCAGGAAGGCCGGAGGGTTCTGTCGCGAACCCTCCGGCCTTCCTGCTTTTTCGTCGCGTCGCACCGCAAACGAAAAGGGCGCCGCCCTCTCAGGCAGCGCCCCTGGTCTCACCGGATCGAGTCCGGCGACGCCTTCTTAGTTGAAGGTGTCGATCTCAGCGGACTCGTAGGAGGTGACTTCCATGCCGACGCAGATCTCGGCAACGACGGGAGCGGACCACTTCATGATGTTTCTCCTGATAAACGAAAGTGATGGAAACCGAACCAGCCTAAGCTGGCGACGCCTTCTTAGTTGAAGGTGTCGATCTCGGCGGACTCGTAGGACGTGACTTCCATGCCGACGCAGATCTCGGCAACAACGGGGGCAGACCACTTCATGGCGTGTCTCCTGATGAGGTTTTGAATACGAAGGTCGGTCTTTCAACCGGCCCGACCTCGAACTGAGGTGGACCGTTCGTGTGCCCGGTCCCTCGTGTTCGACGCCCTTGATATAGACAATCCGTTGGGCGCAATTCAAGCGGGCCCTACACTTATATTTCTCATAGATTGCTCTCAGAAACGCCCAGGCCGACGGTTGAGAGCAGCATCTTCTTGCAGGATGCGCGGAAAAGTGCTGGCCTATCAGGGATATGGTGCCGGTGACCGCGATTCACAAGCGCAATGGCCGGGACGGTTCGCACGATCTTTTGCCGAATTCTCCCGATCATTTTTATCGGACGGCAGCGGCTCCGGGCCTGTGCCGACACGTGCGAGGGCCAGCCTTAGCGTGAGCCCGTGCCGATGCGGCCACTCTTGTGATGCCGGGGGCGATGCGGCAAAGCGGGGCTCTCGCGCGCACACGACTTCGAGAGCCCCGAAATGCACGACATCCGCGCCATCCGCGAGAACCCGGAGGCCTTCGACCGCGATCTGGAGCGCCGCGGCCTCGCCCCCCTGAGCGCCGAGCTCATCGCCCTCGACGACACCCGCAAGGGCGCGGTCTCGGCGGCGCAGGCGGCCCAGGAGCGGCGCAACGCGCTCTCCAAGGAGATTGGCGCCGCCAAGAAGGCCAAGGACGAGGCCCGCGCGACCGAGCTGATGGCCGAGGTCGCCCGCCTGAAGGAAGAGGCACCGGGCCTCGAAGCCGCGCAGGGCGAGGCAGGAAAAGCCCTCGACGCGCGCCTTGCCGCAATCCCGAACCGTCCGAAGGAGGACGTGCCCCCCGGCGCCGACGAGCACGGCAATGTCGAGTACCGCCGCTTCGAGTCCTCCCGTGAGCGCCTGGAGCAAGGCCGCCAGCACTTCGAGCTCGGCGAGGCCACCGGGCTGATGGATTTCGAGGCGGCCGCGAAACTCTCCGGCTCGCGCTTCGTCGTGCTGAAGGGCCAGCTCGCCCGGCTGGAGCGGGCGCTCGGCCAGTTCATGCTCGACCTGCACACGGGCGAGCATGGTTATTTGGAAGTTGCGCCGCCGATTCTCGTCCGGAATGAGGCGATGTTTGGCACGGCACAGTTGCCCAAATTCGAGAACGACCAATTTTCCGTCTTTAATGGCTTGGATTACATCAAAACATTGAAAATTATGGCCGAAACGCAGCGGCAAGAGCCATACGTCGATCCAGATCAGGTGAACGACAAAAATTTCTGGCTCGTCCCCACCGCCGAAGTCCCGCTCACCAACCTCGTGCGCGAAAGCATCCTGGCCGAGGACGAACTCCCCCTGCGCTTCACCGCGCTCACCCCGTGCTTCCGCGCGGAGGCCGGGGCGGCGGGGCGCGACACCCGCGGCATGCTGCGCCAGCACCAGTTCAACAAGGTCGAGCTGGTCTCGATCACCGCGCCCGAAAAGTCGGCCGAGGAGCACGAGCGGATGCTCGCCTGCGCCGAGGCGGTCCTCAAGAAACTCGATCTTACCTATCGCGTCATGACGCTCTGCACCGGCGACATGGGCTTTGCCAGCCAGAAGACCTACGACATCGAGGTCTGGGTGCCGGGACAGCAGACGTATCGCGAGATCTCGTCCTGCTCGGTCTGCGGCGAGTTCCAGGCGCGGCGGATGAATGCGCGCTACCGGGCGAAAGAGGGCAGGGGGGTCGGCTTCGTCCACACCCTGAACGGCTCGGGCGTCGCGGTCGGCCGCGCCCTGATCGCCGTGATGGAGAACTACCAGAACGCCGACGGCAGCGTCACGATCCCGTCGGCGCTTCAGCCCTACATGGGCGGCCTGAACCGGATCGAGGGACCGAACCACTGATGCGCATCCTGGTCACGAACGACGACGGCATCCACGCGCCGGGCCTGGAGACGCTGGAAGGCATCGCCCGCGCGCTCAGCGACGACGTCTGGGTGGTGGCACCCGAGACCGATCAATCGGGCGTCTCGCACTCGCTCTCGCTCAACGATCCGCTGCGCCTGCGCCAGATCGCGGAGAAGCGCTTCGCGGTGAAGGGCACGCCCTCGGACTGCATCATCATGGGGGTGGCCCACATCCTCAAGGACCATAAGCCCGATCTCGTGCTCTCCGGCGTCAACCGCGGGCAGAACGTGGCCGAGGACGTGACCTATTCCGGCACCATCGCCGGGGCGATGGAGGGCACGATCCTCGGCATCCGCTCGATCGCGCTGAGCCAAGCCTACGGCGCGGGCGGGCGGGCCAACCTGAAATGGGCCTGCGCCGCCGCGCACGGGCCGCGGGTGATCGAGAAGATCCTGGAGATCGGGATCGAGCCCGGCATCCTTGTCAACGTCAACTTCCCCGATTGCGAGCCGGAGGACGTGCAGGGCGTGGCGGTCTCGGCGCAGGGCCAGCGCAACCAGGCGCTCCTGCAGATCGACGCCCGCCATGACGGGCGCGGCAATCCCTATTTCTGGCTCGCCTTCGCCAAGGCGCGGTTCGAGCCCGGCAACGGCACCGATCTCAAGGCGATCGCCGAGAACCGCATCTCGGTGACGCCGCTGCGGCTCGACCTCACCGACGAACCGGAACTCACCCGTTTCGCCGCGGCGTTCCGGGCGTGAGCGGGGGCGGCCGTCCGGGCCCTCATGCCGCCTGAGGCCCGAGAGCCCGACGAACGGGCCGACAGGCTGTCCGCAGGGCTGGCGGAGGCGACCGGCAACGCCGCCTTCGTGCTGGCCCTGCGCGAGCGGGGCGTGCGCGACACCGCCGTGCTGCGGGCGATGGAGCAGGTGCCGCGCGAGCGCTTCGCGCCGCCGGCCCTGCGCCCCCATGCGCGGCGCGACATCGCCCTGCCGCTCGCCTGCGGCCAGACCATGACCGCACCGAGCATCGTCGCACAGATGCTCGGCGCCCTCGACCTCGCCCCCGGCCAGCGCGTGCTGGAGGTCGGCACGGGCACGGGCTACGTCACCGCCCTGCTGGTGCGGCTCGGGGCCGCCCATGTGCGCAGCCTGGAGCGCTACGAGGGGCTCGCCCGCGCGGCGCGGGCGCATCTCGGGCCCGACCTCGCCGACGTGACCGTCGAGACCCATGACGGGCTCGCACCCGAAGTCGTGCGGGGCGGAAGCTACGACCGCATCCTCGTCAACGGCAGCCTCACCGCGCTGCCGCCGCACCTGCCCGCCGCGCTCAAATCCGGCGGCCGGCTGGTGGCGGGCCATTGGACCGGGCGGGGGAGCCGGCTCGTGACGCTGACCCGCGACAGCGCGGCCGCCTACGCCCGGACGGAAGGGGCAGCCCTGCGCCTCGGCCCCCTGACGCCGGGGCGTGCGCTGGGCTCCTAGCGGCCCGACCAACGGTTCGGCGCGTGCGCGTCGCGGGGAGGTCTCGCCCGCTCGGACGCGCAATCGGCCCCGTTGCCAGACTTCCTCAACCTTTACGGAACCCGCGCGAAACCGATCCCTGTGACGATCTCGGGAACGGTTGCTTAACCTGAATCCCGTTTGAATAGCTCATCACGTTGCGTCAGTGTTCAAGCGGGTGCGTCGATGCGGGTTCGGGGGAAAAGACTGGGCTTGAGGACGCTTTCGCGCTTCGCCCTCATCGGTATGATCGGCGGTGGCACCGCTGCCTGTTCGTCGGACGCCTCGCGTCTCGGCGATCCCTTCACCAACCCGTTCGCCTCGCTGACGGGTGAGCCCTCGGCCACCGGCAGCCTGCCGGAAGACGGCGTGGACGGTGAGATGGCGCCGGCGCCCGCGATCCGCACGCCGCGCATCCAGTCGCAGGCGCTGCCCGCCCCCGGCCCGGCCCTGTCGCCGCGCCCCGGCGCGATCAGCGCCGCCCCGACCGCGCCGAGGACCGTGACCCGCGTCGCGACGGCCGAGCCGATCTCCGGCGGTATGGCGAGCAACGTGGCCGGCCTGAACCCCGATGCGGGCCGTGCGATGACGCCGCGCGCCTCCGCCCCAGCGCCGCAGCCCAAGCTCCAGTTCGGCAAGCCCGTCGACAAGGCTGCCGAGAAGCGTGCCGCCGAGGCCGCCGCCGCGAAGGCCACCGAGGCCCGCCGCGACGCGGAGCGGCAGGCCGCCGCCGCGAAGGTCGCCGAAGCCAAGGCGGCCGAAGCCAAGGCCGCGGAGAAGGCCGCGCAGTCGAAGAAGCTCTCCGACGCCAAGGCGGCCGAGGCGAAGAAGGCGGCGGAGGCTGCCAAGCATCCGCGTCCGGGCCAGAAGGGGCCTGAGAAGGTCGCCAAGGCCGAGACGAAGGCCGATCCGAAGGATGCAGCCAAGGAGGCTGCGAAGGCGGACGCCGCCCGCAAGGCCGAAGCCGAGGCCAAGCAGGCCAAGGCGGACGCCGCCAAGAAGCTGGCCGAAGCCCGCGCCGCGGAGACGGCGGCGAAAGCTGCCGCCAAGGAGAGCAAGGAGGCCGCCAAGGCTTCCGCGAAGGAAGCGGCGCCGGCTGCCCCCGTGAAGGTCGCCAGCGCCGACGCGGCGGCCCCGATCCCGGCCGCCGCCCCGGCAGCCCCGGCCGAGTCGTTCCGCTGGCCCGCCAAGGGCCGGATCATCAATGCCTACGGGTCGTCCGGCAACGAGGGCATCAACATCGCCGTGCCCGAGGGTACGCCGGTCAAGGCCGCCGAGGACGGCACCGTGGCCTATGCCGGCTCCGACGTGAAGGGCTACGGCAAGCTCGTGCTGGTGCGGCACACCAACGGCTACGTCTCGGCCTACGCCCATAACGGCGAGCTGGACGTGCGCCCCGGCGAGAAGGTGAAGCGCGGCCAGACCATCGCCAAGTCCGGCGCCACCGGCAATGTCACCTCGCCCCAGCTCCACTTCGAGCTGCGCAAGGGTGCGACCCCGGTCGATCCGATGCCCCATCTCGGCGGCTGATCCTTTCTCCCGACATGAAACGAAAACGGCGGCTCCGCGAGGAGCCGCCGTTTTCGTTTTGGGTCTCGTCGGCGCGGTCGGCACACCCCTCTCCCCGCCTGCTGGGCGAGGGGATACTCGGCAATCCGGTTGCGGGGACGAAAAAACTATCCCTCCAGCCGTTGTCCCAACCGTCCGGCCAGATCCTGAATGAACTGGAACGCGGTGCGCCCCGAGCGTGAGCCGCGAGTGGTGGCCCATTCGAGCGCCTCAGCCCGCAGACGCTCCGGCTCCACGTTCAGGCCGTAGCGATCCACGTAGGCGGAAATCATCGCCAGATACTCGTCCTGGCTGCATTTGTGGAAGCCGAGCCAGAGGCCGAAGCGGTCGGAGAGCGAGACCTTCTCCTCCACTGCCTCGCCCGGATTGATCGCCGTGGAGCGCTCGTTCTCGACCATCTCGCGGGCGAGCAGGTGGCGGCGGTTCGAGGTGGCATAGAACAGCACGTTGCCCGGCCGCCCCTCGATGCCGCCGTCGAGCGCCGTCTTGAGCGACTTGTAGGAGGTGTCGTCGGCATCGAACGAGAGGTCGTCGCAGAACACCAGCCAGGGATGCGGATCGTTCCGGAGCAGGCTCATCAGCTCGGGCAACGCCTCGATGTCCTCGCGGTGGATCTCCACGAGCTTCATCGGCAGGCTGCCGTCGGGCCGGCGGGCGTTGATCTCGGCATGGGCCGCCTTGACCAGCGAGGACTTGCCCATGCCGCGCGCGCCCCAGAGCAGGGCGTTGTTGGCCGGCAATCCGCGGGCGAAGCGCTCGGTGTTCTCCACCAGGGTGTCGCGGGCCCGATCGATGCCGGTGAGGAGACCGATCTCGACCCGATTGACCCGCGGCACCGGGATCAGCCGCCGCTCGGGCCCCCACAGGAAGGCGTCGGCGGCATTCGTATCCACCTTCGGGACGGTGGGCGGGGCGGCGCGCTCCAGGGCTGCGGCGATCCGCTCCAGAAGCGGCAGGAGATGCGGGATCGGGTCGGCAGGCGTCGGCTCTGAGGCCATGATCTCGGGTCCGGTTGCGGCGGAGGGCGGCCGCCCTCGCTGAGGTGGCGCCTTGTAGGCGAAGGCCGAAAGAAAGGGGAACCGCAACGGCACGGGCCCGGATGCATCGCCCGCCGTTGCTTTCGAATCGCCCGTCGCTATAGTCCGCGCGCTTTCCGGCAGGTCGGTTCTGCCCTGCCGGTCCTGGCAAGTCTCTTTTTGGCAAGTCGCTTTCGGCAAGCCGATTTTGACAAGCCCGTCGTCGCAAGGCACCGGTCCCGCCGGGCCTCACGGGCCGTCTGCCCTCGATCAGGAGTTTCTCGCGTTGATCACCCCCGCCTTCGCGCAAGGAGTCGGTGCCGGAAGCGGCGCGGATGTCGCGTTGCAGTTCGTGCCCTTCGTCCTGATCTTCGTGATCATGTATTTCCTGATCCTGCGCCCGCAGCAGCGCCGGCTCAAGGATCACCAGAACATGGTGAAGAACGTGCGCCGCGAGGATACCATCGTGACCACGGGAGGCCTCGTCGGCCGTGTCACGAAGGTCGCGGACGACGCCACCGAGATCGAGGTCGAGATCGCCCCGAACGTCCGTGTGAAGGTGGTGCGCACGATGATCTCCGAGGTTCGCGTCAAGGGCGCCCCGGTCAAGGCCTCCTGAGAGGTCACATGAGGGTGTCGGCGCACAGGCCCGGCACCTTTCGGTAAAACCAGTCGGAACCGGGCGGATGCTGCGCTTCTCGAGAACCAAGATCGTCGCGACGCTCGCCGTCATCCTGATCGGCCTCAGCCTCGCGGTGCCGAGCTTCATCCCGGCCGACAGCCGCAAGGCCTTCATGGCCTCGCTGCCGTCGTGGTTCCCGAGCTGGATCATCCCGCAGCGGGCGATCGTGCTCGGCCTCGACCTCCAGGGCGGCTCGCAGATCCTGCTGGAGATCGACCAGCCCGACCTCGTCCGCTCGATGGTCACCGGCCTGCGCGACGACGTGCGCCGCATCCTGCGCGAGGCCGCGGTCTCGCCCGACGGCGGCATCCGCGTCATCAACCGCGGCGTCGAGCTGCGCATTCCCGATGCGGCGGCCCGCGCGAAGGTGATGCCGAAGCTGCGCGAACTCGCAGCGCCCATCAACAACCCGCTGGCCGCCGGCGGCCAGACGCTGACGGTCAACGAGGCCGAGAACGGCGCGATTCAACTCGTCCTCACCGAGGCCGGCATCAACGACCGCACCCGCCGTGCGGTCAGCCAGGCGATCGAGGTCGTGCGCAAGCGCATCGATTTCGGCGGCACGAAGGAGCCTTCGATCCAGCAGCAGGGCGCCAGCCGCATCCTCGTCCAGGTTCCGGGCCTGCAGAACCCGCAGGAGTTGGAGGACCAGCTCGGCAAGACCGCCAAGCTCGAATTCCGCATGCTGGCCGATTCGCCCTCTGGCGACGTCGATATGCTCGCCTCCAAGGACGAGGGCGGCGCCAAGGTGCCGGTCGAGCGCCGGGTCATGGCCGACGGCAGCGATCTCACCGACGCCCAGCCCGCCTTCGACCCACAGACCCACGAGCCGATGGTGAGCTTCAAGTTCAACCTGCGCGGGGCCCAGCGCTTCGGTCAGGCGACGAGCGAGAATGTCGGCCGGCGCATGGCGATCGTGCTCGACAACGTGATCCAGTCGGCCCCGGTGATCCGCTCGGCGATCACCGGCGGCACCGGCCAGATCACCGGCAACTTCACCGTCAAGGACGCCAACGACCTCTCGGTGCTGCTGCGGGCCGGCGCCCTGCCGGCCAAGCTCACCGTCGTCGAGCGCCGCGTCGTCGGCCCCGGCCTCGGCCGCGATTCGATCGAGGCCGGCAAGCTCGCGACCCTGGTCGCGGGCGGCCTCGTCATCGCCTTCATGTTCGCAACCTACGGCACCTTCGGCTTCATCGCCAACATCGCGCTCATCGTCCACGTGGGACTGATCCTCGGCCTGATGTCGGTGCTGGAGGCGACGATGACGCTGCCGGGCATCGCCGGCATCGTGCTCACCATCGGCACGGCGGTCGATTCGAACGTGCTGATCTACGAGCGCATGCGCGAGGAATCCCGCTCAGGCCGCTCCCTGGTCTCGGCGCTCCAGGCCGGCTTCGACCGGGCCTTCGCCACCATCATCGACTCGAACTCGACCATGGCGATCGCCGCCCTGCTCCTGTTCTTCATGGGCTCGGGCCCGGTGAAGGGCTTCGCCGTGGTGTTCATCCTCGGCATCCTCACCACCGTCATCACCGCCGTGACCCTGACGCGCATGATGATCGCGGTGTGGTACAACTGGTTCCGGCCGAAAGCCCTGCCGTTCTAGGGACGCCGCCGCCTCGTTCCCGGCGCGGCCTGCCCGCCGCGCAAGAGCTGAAATCTCAGGGGATGCGCTCGGAGCGCCCCCTTCGCTTCGAGACCGACCATGCGCCTGCTTCGCCTCTGGCCCGACGAATCGCATTTTGACTTCATGCGGTTCCGGCACGTCACCTTCCCGCTCTCGGCGGTGATGTCGGTCGTGACGCTGGTGCTGTTCATCACCGTCGGGCTCAACTACGGCATCGACTTCAAGGGCGGCACCCTGGTCGAGCTTCAGGCCAAGGCCGGCCGGACCGCGGACGTCGCCGAGATCCGCCACACCGCCAACGGCTTCGGCTTCGGCGAGACCGAAGTGCAGGAACTCGGCGGTGAGGGTCAGGTGCTCGTACGCTTCCCGCTCCAGGCCGGCGAGCAGGGCCAGACCGCGGTGATGCAGAAGGCCCATGCCGCCTTCGACGCGGGCTATGATTTCCGCCGCACCGAGACGGTGGGGCCGCGCGTCTCGGGCGAGTTGGTGCAGTCCGGCACGATCGGCGTCGTGCTCTCGGTGCTCGCCGTGCTGCTCTACCTGTGGTTCCGCTTCGAGCGGGAGTTGGCGCTCGGCGCCATCGTCGGCACCCTGCACGACATCGTGCTGACGGTGGGCGTGTTCATCATCACCCGCATCGAGTTCAACATGACCTCGATCGCGGCGATCCTCACCATCGTCGGCTACTCGCTCAACGAGACCGTGGTGGTGTTCGACCGGACCCGCGAGCTGATGCGCCGCTACAAGACAATTCCCGTCGTCGAGCTGCTCAACCTCTCGATCAACTCCACCATGTCGCGCACGGTGATGACCTCGCTCTCCACCACCCTGTCGCTCGTGGCGCTGGTGCTGTTCGGGGGCGAGGCGATCAAGGGCTTTGCCGTGGTGATGCTCTGCGGCGTGGTGATCTGTACCTACTCCGCGATCTTCGTCTCGACCCCGTCGCTGATCTATATCGGCCTGCGCCTGTCCGGCGCGAAGGCGTCGCAGCGCGAGTCCGGCCTGCCGCAGGCGGCCGAGTAGGGCGCGACGTGCGGCGGAGCGTGGGACAGCGATCCGGGACGTCTTTCTTCGCCCCGGCGGCTGAGAGGAGCGCCCACGCCCCCGACATCCGGGACGGAATGCGGGCGAGCGGAGGCATGGCGTGAGCGAGGGACGGGTACCGGGTCAGATCCATGACGGCTTCCTGCCCGGCCGCCACGGCATCGACGCCTACGGCAATGGCGGCTTCCGCTTCGGGCAGATGTCCCACCGGGGCTCGATCCTGCTGCTGCCCTCCGGCGTGCGCGCCTGGGAGGTGAACGAGCCCGGCGGCATCGACGGCACGAGCCTCGGCCCGGTTCTCGCCGAGGCCGAAGCGATCGAACTACTTCTGATTGGCACCGGCGCCGAGATCGTGTTCCTGCCCGAGTCTTTGCGCCAGCGCCTCAAGGCCGCAGGCATCGGCCTCGACACGATGCAGACGGGGGCGGCGGCGCGGACCTACAACATCCTGATGGCCGAGAACCGCAAGGTCGCGGCCGCGCTGATCGCCGTCTAGAGCCGTATCCGGCCTGATTGCATTGGGCCGGCGTCTCTAGTCTTTGTCATGACGCGCATCCCGACGAGCCGGTAACCACTTCGTCGGAATGCGCTCTCAGTTCCGAACGCCGCGTGAGCCCCGCTCCATGACGCGCCCCGAGACCCGAACCGAGACGAGCCCGGAGGCCGGCAACGGCGGGCTGGCCTTTGCCTTCCGGCACTGCGAGGAACTGGTGCGCGCGAGCGACCCGGACCGCTACTTCGCGGCTCTGTTCGCGCCCGCGGCCTTCCGGCCGCACCTCTTCGCGCTCGCCGCCTTCAGCCTGACCATCGCCCGCGTCCGCGAGGCGGCCTCGAACCCGATGGCGGGGGAGATCCGCCTGCAATGGTGGCGCGACGCGCTTCAGGGGGAGGCACGGGGCGACGTCCGGGCCAATCCCGTCGCCGCGGCCCTCGACGATGCGATCGTCACGCGCCGCCTCGGACGCCAGCCCTTCGTCGATCTGATCGATGCCCGCGTCTTCGACCTCTACGACGACCCGATGCCGCGGGTGAACGATTTGGAGGGCTATTGCGGCGAGACCGCCTCGGCGCTGATCCGCCTCTCCGGACTGGTGCTCGCCGACGGGGCCGAGCCCGGCGGCGCGGCCGCCGCCGGCCATGCGGGCGTCGCCTACGGGATCACCGGCCTGCTGCGGGCTCTGCCGTGGCACGCGCGTCAGGGGCAGGTCTACCTGCCCGGCGACCTGCTGCGGCAAAATGGAGTTACGCGCGAGGACATCGTCTCGGGCCGCGGCGGACCGGGACTGGTCCGCACCTGCACCGAATTGCGGGCGCTGGCACGGCGCCACCTCGCCGCCTACGAGGCGGCCCGCGGCACCATCGCTCCGGCGGCGCGCGCCGCCTTCCTGCCGACGGCTTTGGTCGAGCCCTATCTCGCGGCGATGGAGCGGGCCGGCTACGATCCGCTCAACAGCGTGATCGAGATCCCCCGCTGGCGCCGCCTGTGGCGGCTGTGGCGGGCGGCACGCACGGGGCGATAAGAATTCTCAGACGCACACGGAGGCTCCTCCCCGCGAGGGGGGAGGAGTTTGGTGGGGCGTGGCGTCAGCGCGCCTTCTTCGTCAGCTTCTGCGCGATCTCGAACATCTCCTCCGGCGCATAGTCGGGCGCGAAGGCCGAGGGGATGCCGGTGAGCTGGTGGATCTTGCCGCCATCGGGCATGCCCTCCACGATCTCGAGTTCGCCCGGCGGATCGCCCGGCAGGGCGTGCTCGCTGCTGTTCCAGATCCCGGCGATGTCACGGTAATCGTTCGGGCTCCAGGTGTAGAGCCGGCGGTGCGAGCCCTCCTGCAGGTACTTCTGGCACTCGGGAATCTTGTCGAGGTTGATGTTCGGGGTCGGCAGGAACTTGTCGAGATCAACCCCGGTGATCTGCTTGAGCGCCAGTGCGTAGGCGTGGGCGTGGACCGAACCGCGCACCAGCAGGTAGCCGCACACTTCGCGTCCGGTCGGGTCGGACAGGGTCTCGTAGACCCGCAGCTTATGCAGCCGAGCGCCGCATTCGAGGTGGAAATTGTGCAGCAGATCGACGACGACATTGCCCGTCGAGGTGATGAAATCGTTGTTCCACGAGGCGCCGTTGCTGTTGATCGGCGCCGCACCGCCGCCGTTCGACAGGAAGGCCGCTGCGAGGCGAATGTCCTTCATGTCCTCGAACGGCGCGCCTGAAATGTCGCCCCCGTCCGTCTCGTCACCGTCGTTGTCGGGCCCGTTGTTGAGCATGGCCACGCCGTTGCTCACGAGTTCGACGTGGCCGAGTTCTTCCGCCGTGATGCTGGAGACGAGGCTGTAGAACGGCTTGAGCTTGTCCTTGCTACGGAAATTGAAGCTCTGGAACATGTAGTTCCCGAGCGTGGACATCTCGCCGTATTTGCCGCCCAGCAACTCCTGCAGCGCGGCGGCGGCGTTCGGATCCTTCCGTTTCGGTGCGGGAAGCTCAGCCTGGAGCTTGTCGACGCGCATGAACATGTGAGGGCCTCTCGGTGATGCCGGTCGTCGCCGGAACGTGCCCCACACGGATGCCCGAACCACCCGCAGCCGAGGGCGGCCCGGTGATCGGGAGTTCGGCAGGGCACTGGGACGTGTTGCCGGAACCGCGGTTCGGATGGGTCTGTTCCCGAACTCTTCGAAGCCGGCCCCTGCCGTCGGCCCGGTCATCGACGCCGCGTTACGATGCGAAAAAGCGTCACCCGACAAAGTTCGATTGCGAGGTGGATTGAATACATGATGCCTTGCGTTGAGCAGGCTAGACGGCTCTGTTAGCACCCTGTGCCAGAAGGTCCCGGCGGAAGATCGGGGCTTGGGAGGAGGGCAAGGCCCGTGACACCCTGGAATCAGGTCTACGATCCGTTCGGGAGCCAATGGCTCTCGACCTTCATGGCGTCGCTGCCGGTCATCGCTCTGCTCGGCATGATCGCGAGCGGCAAGATCAAGGTCCACATCGCCGCCATCCTCGCCCTGATCGTCGCCTTCCTCGTGGCGGTGGTCGCCTTCGGCATGCCGACCGACCTCGCCGTCCGGGCGACCCTCCTCGGCGTGGTCACGGGCATGTTCCCGATCGGCTGGATCATCCTCAACGTCATCTTCCTCTACCGGCTGACGGTGGAGAAGGGCTGGTTCGCCATCCTCCAGCAATCGGTGGCCGGCATCACCGAGGACCGGCGCATCCAGCTCCTGCTGGTGGCCTTCGCCTTCGGCGCCTTCTTCGAGGGCGCCGGCGGCTTCGGCACCCCGGTGGCCGTCACCGGCGCCATCCTGATCGGGCTCGGCTTCTCGCCGCTGGCCGCCTCCGGCCTCTCGCTGATCGCCAACACCGCGCCCGTTGCCTATGGCGCGCTCGGTGCTCCGGTGCAGGGCTTGGCCTCGGTGACGGGCTACGACCCCTACATCCTCGGCGCGATGATCGGCCGTCAGCTGCCGTTCTTCTCGGTGATCGTGCCGTTCTGGCTGATCTGGGTGTTCGCGGGCTTCCGCGGCATGATCGCGATCTGGCCTCCGATCGCGGTCTGCGGCATTTCGTTTGCCGCGGCGCAGTTTCTGATCTCGAACTACATCAACCCCTGGATCGTCGATATCGGCGCCTCGCTCGTCTCGATGGCCGCCCTCGTCGCCTTCCTGAAGGTGTGGCGGCCGGCCCAGATCTGGGCCTCGCCTGCTCTGCGCGGCCACGACCCGTCGGTCGGCTACGGTCAGCCGCGTCCGGCCTCCCTCGGCGCGGGCGTCCCCGGCGATCTGCCCAAGGCGCATGTCGGCGGCCGCACCGCCTCGTCGAGCGAGATCTTCATGGCCTGGGTGCCGTGGATCATCCTCTCGATCATCGTGGCGATCTGGGGCACCGGCTGGTTCAAGGGCATCGTCAACCCGATCTTCTCGTGGAAATACGAGGTGCCGGGCCTACACAACATGATCATGAAGGTGCCGCCCGTGGAGGCTGCGCCGAAGGCCGAAGCTGCGATCTTCAACTTCACCTACATGTCCTACACCGGCACGGGCGTGCTGTTCGCCGCGATCATCTCCGGCATCATCATGCGCTTCTCGCCGGTCCGCCTCGTCACGGCGTATTTCGAGACGATCTGGGTGCTGCGCTACTCGCTCATCACCATCGCCGCGATGCTGGCGCTTGGCGTGCTCACCCGCTACGCCGGCGTCGATGCCACGCTCGGCCTCGCGTTTGCCGGCACGGGCATCCTCTACCCGTTCTTCGGCACGCTGCTGGGCTGGCTCGGCGTCGCACTCACGGGTTCGGACACGGCCTCGAACGTGCTGTTCGGCGGCCTGCAGCGGATCACCTCCGAGCAGCTCGGACTGTCGGGCATCCTCATGGCCTCGGCGAACTCGTCCGGCGGCGTGATGGGCAAGATGATCGACGCCCAGTCGATCGTCGTGGCCTCGACGGCGACGGGCTATTTCGGCCAGGAGAGCAAGATCCTGCGCTTCGTGTTCTGGCACTCGATCGTGCTGGCCTGCCTCGTCGGCGGCCTCGTGATGCTCCAGGCCTACGTCTACCCATTCACCGAGATGGTGATCCACCCGGCCGCCACGGCACCCGCCGCGCACTGACCGGACGGATCGAAAGTACGCGAAAAAGCCCGCCCCGAGCGCTCGGGGCGGGCTTTTTCTTGGGCTAGAGCATCGTCCCGAAAGGTGGCCACCGGCTTTCGGAAAAGACGATGCAAAAACAAAAACCTAGAGCATCGTTCTGGATCCGATATCCAGGACGATGCTCTAAGTTAGCGTGGGCCGGGCGCATCCGGCTTAGCGACCTCGACCGGCGGTACCGTCCTCGCGAGCCGGCCCTCCTCGGCGCGGTGAACGTATTGGCTCGCCACCAGCCAGCCCTTGAAGAAGCGCAAGGGGAGGGTGCAGGCGATCAGCACGACGGGCAGGGTCAGGGCGAAGTGGAGCCAGACCGGCGGGTCGTAGGTCAGTTCCAGCCACAGGCCGAAGGCGACGGCGGGGATCGCCGTGGTCATCATCACGAAGAAAGCGGGGCCGTCGGCGGGATCGGCGAAGGAGAAGTCGAGCCCGCAGGCGTCGCAGCGCGGGGCGATGCTCAGAAACCCCTTGAACAGGTGTCCCCGGCCGCAGCGCGGGCAGGCGCTGCGCGCCGCCACGGAGAGCGGCGCCTGGGGCTCGTACCGGGTCTCGGTCCGAATCGGGTCACGGGTGTCGGTCATCACGGTCTCCTGGCGAGGCAACCGACGCCCGCAGCGATGGTTCGCCAGCGCCCCGCAGGCCACCCATGCGGGACCGGGTGGATTTTTTCGAGCCGAGTTTTTCTCGACAGCCCCGGATTAAACGGCGACGACAGGGCGTTTATGATCTCACGCGCGAAAGCATCCTGCGAAATGTTTTTCCGCCGCCTCCGCCGCGACAGCTTGAGCGACCTTCCCGGTCTCGAAACCGGGCGGCTGGCGATTGCGCCACTTGGCGCGGGTGACGCGCGGGCCGTGCACGCGCTCACCGACGATCCGGCGATCACCGGCGCGGTCGACTTCCTCGCCAACCCCTTCACCCTGGCTGATGCCGAGGCGCTGATCGCCTCCGGCCGGCACGGGCGCGACCGCTTTCTCGGCGCCTGGAGCCGTGAGCCCGCTGTCCCGCTCGTCGGCGTCGTCGGCACGCATCTGCGGGGGGAGGGCGCGGTCGAGATCGGCTACTGGATCGGCGGGGCCGCCCGCGGACGCGGCTTCGGGACGGAGGCGGTCTCCGCCATCGTCGGCCTGCTGCGCCGCCGCTTTCCCCGCCGGGCGATCGTGGCCGAATGCCGCCCCGGCAACGTCGCCTCCTGGGGCCTGTTGCACAAGATCGGCTTTCGCGAGACCGGCTCGGAGGGGCACCGCCCCGGCCGCCGCCAGCTCGTCCTCGAAGGCGCGTGACGCGCCAAGCTGTCCCGACCGGGGATGGACCAAAGACCGGGAAGCGGTCGATCTCGAATCGGCTTAAGATCGGCGCATGGGCCCTCGCCGGCCGGTGCCGGCGCGCCGGAAGACATGATCGCGATGACGGCCAGCGCACAATCGGATATCGGCGGCCACCCCGACGCAGTGGCTCCCCTGGAAGGCGGACAGGCCCTGCGCCTCTTGATCGTCGACGATCACCCCCTGTTCCGCGAGGCGCTGGCGAGCGCCATCGCGCTCGCCTTTCCCGAGGCCGTCTTGCACGAGGCGGATGGCATCGGCACGGCCTGCGAGACCTTAAGCCGGAACCCCGCCATCGACCTGACGCTGCTCGATCTCTCGATGCAGGGCGTGACCGGGTTCGAGGGGCTTGCCGCGATCCGCACGTGCTTTCCCCGCGTCCCGATCCTGATCGTCTCCGGCGTCACCGATCCGCGCATCATGCAGGAGGCCCTGCGCCACGGCGCGGCCGGCTTCGTGCCGAAGGCCGTCGACAAGGCGACCCTGACCCGGGCGATTTCCGAGGTACTCGGCGGCGCCCTGTTCATGCCGCCCGATCTGGCTGCCGCGCCGGCCCCGGCGCGGGGCGGCGACAAGGCGCCGATCGCCGAGCGGGTCGCCCGCCTGACCCCGCAGCAGATGCGGGTGCTCGGCATGATCCGCCAGGGCAAGCTCAACAAGCAGATCGCCTACGAGCTGCAGGTCGGCGACTCGACGGTGAAGGCTCACGTCTCCGAGATCCTGCGCAAGCTCGAAGTCATCAGCCGCACGCAGATCGTGATCGAGACCGCCTACGTCGATTTCGATCAGGCGGGCGGGGGGTTCTGAGCCACGCGTTACGCGAACCGTTTCGCGGCGACGACGCACAGCACCACCCCGGCGGCGACCGCGATCATCGCCCCCTCGACCGGCTCGCCCAGCAGCAGGCCGGCGAGCGCAAGGCCGAAGAAGGGCTGAAGCAGCTGCAATTGCCCGGCCCCGGCGATGCCGCCGAGCGCCAGCCCGCGATACCAGAACACGAAGCCGACCAGCATGCTGAACACCGAGACGTAACCGAGCCCGGCCCAGGCCGGCAGGCCGATTCCGGTCCATGAATCCGGCAGGGTGGCGAGCGCCAGAACGGCCATGGCGGGCGCGGCCAGCACGAGCGCCCAGGAGATGACCTGCCAGCCTCCGAGCCGGCGCGACAGGCGGGCGCCCTCGGCATAGCCGAGGCCGCACAGCAGGATCGCTCCCAGCATCAGCCCGTCGCCCGTCAGGTCGGCGCCATCGCTGCGCGCCAGAGCGAAGCCCGCCACCAGCACGCTGCCTACGATCGAGAAGAGCCAGAAGGCGGGCTTCGGTCTGTCACCGGCGCGCAGCAGACCGAACAGGGCGGTCGCGAGCGGCAGCAGTCCGATGAAGACGATGGAGCGGGCCGAGGTGATGTGACGGAGCGCCAGCGCGGTGAGCAGGGGAAAGCCGACCACCACGCCGAGGGCCACCACGGCGAGCGGCCCGAGATCGCCCCGCGCCGGCCGCTTCTGCCGCAGCAGAGCCAGCAGCGCGGCGCCGAGCCCGGCGGCGATCACCGCGCGCGAGGCGGTGAGGAAGAGCGGAGTGAAGCCGCCGACCGCCGCCCGCGTCGCCGGCAGCGAGCCGCTGAAGATGAGCACGCCGAGGAGGCCGTGGCCCCACCCCTCCCAGGATTGTTTGCCGGTCTGCTGCATCGTCCGTCCTCGAAACCGGCCCGAGGATAAGGCGGCCGGCCCTGGCGGTGACAGGTACGGTTCCGTACAGTTACGGCCGAACTGTATGGCTGCT
Source organism: Methylobacterium sp. J-043 (assembly GCF_022829505.1). Lineage (NCBI taxonomy): Bacteria > Pseudomonadati > Pseudomonadota > Alphaproteobacteria > Hyphomicrobiales > Methylobacteriaceae > Methylobacterium > Methylobacterium sp. J-043. Next base: position 48,709 of record NZ_JAKSYB010000075.1, read on the forward strand.
TGCACCCGCACGGATGATGCGTGACATGATGGAGGAGGCGGGCGGCCGCACCGGGGCGGTGATGGCGGCGATCCGCAAGAGGCTCGCCGCGCGGGTGCTGGCGCCGGGGGAGCGGCTGCCCTCGATCCGGCGCTTCGCCGCCGCGATGCAGGTCTCGCCCTCGACCGTGGTCGAGGCCTACGACCGGCTGGCGGCGGAGGGGCTGATCCGGGCGCGTCCGGGCTCGGGCTTTTTCGTCTCCGGGCCGGTCTCGCCGCTGGCGCTCACCGAGGCGGAGCCACGGCGCGACCGGGCGATCGATCCGCTCTGGGTCTCGCGCCAATCGCTCGATGCCGGGCCGGAGATGGTCAAGCCGGGCTGCGGCTGGCTTCCGGCCGCGTGGATGCCGAACGCGGCGATCCGCCGGGCGGTGCGCGGCCTCGCGCAGGCCGGGGACGCGGTGCTGACCGATTACGGCGCCACCCGCGGCGCACTCACCCTGCGCCGACACCTCGTGCGCCGGCTGGCGGGGGAGGGGATCGAAGCCGGGGCGGACCAGGTGCTACTCACCGCCTCGGGCACGCAGGCCATCGACCTGATCGGCCGCTTTCTCCTGCGGCCCGGCGACACGGTGATCGTGGACGATCCGTGCTACTTCAACTTCCAGGCCCTGCTGCGCGTCCACGCGGTCCGGATCGTCGGGGTGCCGTACACGCCGACGGGGCCCGACCTCACGGCCTTCGCCGCTTCGCTCGCCGAGCATCGCCCGCGCCTCTACGTCACCAATTCGGCGCTCCACAACCCGACCGGCGCGACGCTCTCGCCGCAGACCGCCCACCGGCTCCTGACGCTCGCGGCAGCGCACGACCTGACCATCGTCGAGGACGACATCTTCGCCGATCTGGAGCCCGAGCCCTCGCCCCGGCTCGCCGCTCTCGACGACCTCACCCGCGTCATCCGCATCGGCAGCTTCTCGAAGACGCTCTCGGCCTCGATCCGCTGCGGCTTCATCGCCGCGCGCGCCGACTGGATCGAGGCCCTGGTCGATCTTCAGGTGGCGACGAGCTTCGGCGGCCCGAGCCCGGTCGCCGCCGAGATCATCGCCGGCACCCTCGCCGACGGCAGCTACCGCAAGCATCTGGACGCCTTGCGCCGCCGCCTGTCACGGGCGCGCCGGGAGGCCGCCGCCCGGCTCGGCTCGTTCGGCATCACACCCTGGATCGTGCCGCGCGGCGGCTTCACCCTCTGGTGCCGCCTACCCGACGGGTACGACGCGGCGGCTCTCGCTCGCGCCGGCCTGGGGCAGGGTCTGGTGCTGGCCCCCGGCAACGTCTTCAGCGTCTCGCAGACCGCCTCCGGCTTCATGCGCTTCAACGTGGCGCAGATGACCGATCCGCGGGTCTACGACGGGCTCGCGCGGGCGATGGAGGAGACGAAAACCGGTATCCTGACCCAGCCCTCACCGTGAGGTGCCCGCGTCATCGGGCCTCGAAGGGGTTTCCAGCAGCCGCGCGATGGCTGGAGGCCCCTTCGAGGCCGCTTCGCGGCATCTCAGGGTGAGGCGGTGGGTCGGAAGGAGCAGGCAAAACCCTACGGCGACAGCTTGTCGATCAAGCTTTGGATCTGGCCCGGCAGCGGCATGCCGTCCTGTCGGCTGTAGAGATCGCGCAATTGCCGTCCGATGTCGGAGAGAGACATCGAGCCCTTGATGATGAGCCGGTCGGCCTGGGCGCCCAAGCTCTCCTTCTCCGAGGCGGTGATCTCCTTGGCGGTGAGCACCACCACGGGGATGCTGTCGCCGTCCGGGCGGCCGCGGAGGGCCCTCAGGAAGGCGAAGCCGTCCATCACCGGCATCATCAGGTCGAGCAGGATCAGGCTCGGGCGGACCTGATCCAGGCTCTCCAGGGCGAGGGCGCCGTTCTCGGCCTCGCGCACCTGCCAGCCGTCGCGCTGCAGCGTGCGGCGCACTCGGTCGCGGGCGTCGGCGTCGTCATCGACCACGAGCACGCTGCCCTCGCGGTCCACGGGGCGGTAGCGCTCCATCGTATCCTTGAGCGCCCCCCAATCGATCGGCTTGACCATGTAGTCGGTGGCGCCGAGCACGTGGGCGAGGCTGAACTCGTTGACGACGCTGGTGATGATGACCGGCGTGTCGGCGATGTCGGGATCGGTGCGGATCGCGTGCAGCACCGCCCAGCCGTCCATGCGCGGCATCTCGATATCGAGCAGGATCGCCCGCGGCTTCAGCGCCCGGGCCAAGGTCAGCCCGGCCCGCCCGTCATTGGCGGTGCGCACGCGGAACCCCTCGCGTTCGAGGAAGCGCTGGAGCAGGTCGCGGGCGGCCGGATCGTCGTCGACGAGCAGCACCACGTCGTGCAGATGCGCCTCGCCGTCGGTGATCTCCTGCACGCGGGCGGCGACGCTTTCCGCCTCCACCTCTTCCTCGTAGGCGGCGAGTTCGGCCGGAAGGCGGATCGTGAAGGTCGCGCCCTCGCCGAAGGTGCTCTCGACGCCGATCGTGCCGCCCATGCGCTCGACGAAGGCGCGGGTGATGGCGAGCCCGAGGCCGGTGCCGCCGAACTGGCGCGTGGTCGATTCGTCGGCTTGAGAGAAGCGCTCGAACAGCCGGCCGATCTGCTCGTCGGTCAGGCCGATGCCGGTATCCGAGACGGAAAAGCTCAGCCAATCGGCGCCGTCCTTCCGCTGGCGCCGCACACCGAGGATGATCTCGCCGTCCTCCGAGAACTTGGCGGCGTTGCCGATCAGGTTGATCAGCGACTGGCGCAGCTTCAACTGGTCCTGATGCATCGCGCCCAGATCCCCCTCGAAATCGAGGCGGAAGTGGTTGCGCTTCTTCGTGATCAGGCTCTGCGTGGCGGCCGTGACGTCCTCGATCAGGGACACGACATCGAAGGTCTCCGCCGCCAGGGTCAGGCGACCGGCCTCGATCTTGGAGATGTCGAGGACATCGTTGATGAGGCCGAGCAGGTGGCGGGCCGAGGACTCGATCTTGCGCAGGTCCGGCAGCAACTCGGCCTGGCCCAGATCCTCCAGCTCCTCGCCGAGCATCTCGGAATAGCCGATCACCGCCGAGAGCGGCGTGCGCAGCTCGTGGCTCATGTTGGCCAGGAACTGGCTCTTGGCGAGGTTGGCGGCCTCCGCCGCGGCACGGGCCTGCTCGATCGCAGCCTCGGCCTCCTTGCGGGCGGTGATGTCGATGTTGAGCCCGACCCATTCGCGGATGGAGCCGTCCTCGGCGAGCACCGGCACGCCGCGCACCTCCATGTCGCGCCAGACCTCGTCGTGGCGGCGCAGGCGGTACTCGACCTCGAACACCTTCACCCGCTCGACGCATTCGGCCCAGACCTCGGCGACGCGCGCCCGGTCATCGGGATGGATCACGTCGATCCAGCCCCAGCCCTGATAGGCCTCGTCGCCCTGGCCCGTGTAGGCGGCCCAGCTCGGCTGGGGCGGCATCAGTTCGCCTTGCGCGGTCGTGTTCCAGATCACGGCGGCCGACGCATCCACCAGTGCGCGGAAGCGCTGCTCGGAATGGCCGAGCGCGTCCTGCGCGAGCCGCGTCTCGGTGACGTCGGTGTTGGTGCCGTACCAGCGCACGATGCTGCCGTCCCGATTGCGGACCGGTTCGGCCATCGACAGGAACCAGCGGTAGCGGCCGTCCCGGCCGCGCAGGGGGAAGGTGTCCTGCCACGATTCGCCCGCCGCGATGCAGGCGACGAAGCGCGCGGCGGCGCGTTCGAGATGATCCGGGTGGTGCAGCTTGCGCCAGCCATGGTCGGCCATCTCGGCCGGCGTCGTGCCGGTGTAGTCGTACCAGCGGCGGTTGTACCAAACGAGGTTGCCGTCGGCCTCGGCGATCCAGGCGAGTTGCGGCAGCGCGTCGGCGAGATTGCGGAAATCGGCCATGGTCGGCCCGGTTTCCGGCACCTTCCCGTCCTGTACGGTCACGGTGATGTCTCCCGTCCTGTCATCGTCGTCTTGACGTCGTCGTCTTGGCATCGCCCCGACCGGTGTGGCCGGCTTTCGCTCGGATGCGAAATCACAAGTCAGCGGCGCAGCCGGTTGCCGAGAACGAAGCCGAACAGACCCATCAGCACGATGCCCGCCGCCCCCTGCAATCCGACCAGCAGGTTGGTGACGCGCCCCAGCGGCTTTACCCCGATCTCTGGCGGGTTGGCGGTCATCATGTTGAGCGCGCTGTAGCTCACGAGATCGAGCGGATTGTAGGTCGGCGTGTTCTCGCCCTCGTGGAAGAGCCCGCCCGTCGCCCCGTAGGCCCCGGCGAACAGAAAGATTCCGACGAGGAAGGCGCGGGCGATCCGCGACAGGCTCTCGCCGTAATCGCACAGCCACTCGACGAAGCGGTCGGCGATCCAGCGGTAGCCGTCGCTCAGCGTCCCTCGAACATCGCGGGCGAGAAAGGCCTCGCGGGTGCGCACGCCGGCGTGGCGGCGGCCCATGCGGCGCCCGCGCTTGTAGGCCCAGCTCGCGCCCTCGGGGCTGCCGATGCTCTGAAGGTTGCGCTCGAGCGCGAGATAGCTCGCCTGCGCGGCCTCGTACTCGCCGGCCGCCTCTTCGCCGACCATGCCGCCGATCTGCTCGACGGAGAGCCGCACACCCTCCAGCCACGCTCCGGCAAAGCGCGCATGGCGCAGCTTGCACGTCGTGAGGTCGAGCCGCACGAGGCTGGTGCGGGAGAAGTCGGCCTCCGACAGGTCCGCCCCGTCGAGCCGGGCGCCGGAGAAGTTGGCCCCGCGCAGCCGCGAGCCGACGAGCCGCGCCTTCTTCAGGCTGGCACCCTCGAAATCCGCCCCGGTGAGGTTGCAGTCAGAGAGGTTGGCCTCGTCGAGTCGGGCCCTTCGGAACACGGAATCGTCGGCATCCGCCCCGGTGAAGTCGGTGCCCCAGAGGTCGGCGCCCTCGAAGCGGGCGCCGTCGAGCAAGGCTTTGTCGAGCCGGGCGAAGCGCATGGTCGCGCCCGAGAAATCGGCATCCTCCAGCATTGCCTCGCGGAAGGAAGCCTGCCCGCCGGCGACTCCGGCAAAGCGCGCGCCGCTGAGGTCGGCGCCCGCAAAATCCGCCTCCTCCAGGCAGGCACTCGCGAAGCCGGCCGAGCGCGCGAGGGTTCCGGCGAGCGAGGCCCGCCGCAGGTTGGCCCCCGACAGGTCCGTCTCTTCCAGCCGGGCATCGGCGAGGTCCGCCTCCGCCAGATCGAGCCCGCCCGCGCCCTTCACCCACCAGCGCGGCGGAGCCTGCGGGTCGATCCGTGAACTCAGGGTCGCGCGTCCGAGCGCGAGCCCGGCGAGGTCGTCGCGGTCCCTGATCGAGAACGGCGCCTCACGCCCCGCGAGATGCGCGAGCAGCGCCGTGACGCGCGGGTCGCCGCTCTCCGCCCCGCCATCCCGCACCGCGTCCGCCCCGCATGATCCGCCCTGGCGCACCCCTTAGCCGTGCGGGGCCGAGCGAGACAAGGCGACGAAGATGACAAGGGATACGGATTGCGCGCGGGCCCATGACACCGCAACGGCTTTCCGCGCGTTAGGTCGCGGAGCGCGTATCGGCGCGAGTAAGGGGTTTCGGGCGTGTCGGGAAAAATCCTGCTGGTGGAAGATCACGAGGAGATCTGGGACTTCCTGTCCCGCCGGCTCAAGCGCCGCGGCTACGAGGTGGTGCTCGCCCATGACGGCGAGGCGGGCGTGCAGCAGGCCCGCGCCGCCCAGCCCGACGTGATCCTGCTCGACATGAACCTGCCGATCCTCGACGGTTGGTCGACCGCCCGCGCCCTGAAGGCCGCGACCGACACCCGCGCCATCCCGATCATTGCGCTCACCGCCCACGCCATGTCGGGCGACCGCGACAAGGCGATCCAGGCCGGCTGCGACGACTACCACCCGAAGCCGATCGACTTCCCCAAGCTGCTCACCCAGATCGGCGCGGCGATCGGGGCAGGGGATTGAGGCCTCCGGCCCGCCCCACCGCTCCTAACGATCCATCACCCGAACGGGCCCGGTTGCCCATGAGGACGCCATGACCACCGATCCGGTCACCACGCGGCTCCTGCGGCAGGCGCTGCCGGTGGTGACGACGCTCGCCTCGCTGCTGCTGGTCGTGACGCTCGCCAGCGCCCTGTATTTCGGCCGCGACATCCTGGTGCCGGTGGCACTCGCCATCCTGCTGAGCTTCGTCCTCGTACCCGCCGTGAGAGTCCTTCGGCGTGTCCGGGTGCCACGGGTGGCGGCGGTGCTGCTGGTGGTGGTGCTCGCGTTCGGCCTGCTCGGGGCGATCGGCAGCCTGATCGCCCGCGAGGCGGCACAGCTCGCGACCGATCTGCCGCGCTACTCGCTGACCCTGCGCGACAAGATCACGGCCCTGCGCGCCGCCACCGCCGAGCGCGGAAGCCTGTCGGACACCTTCTCCGGCTTCTTCGACATGGCCGAGGAGATCGGCAAGGAGTTGCAGCCGCCCGCCGCGAAGACCGAATCCGAGACGAGTGCGGCGCTCGGCACGGCGGGGCGGCCGATGCAGGTCGAGATCCATGCCCCCCGCACCGGCCTGCTGACGACGCTCGGCAGCGTGGCGGGCGGGGTGCTGCATCCGCTGGCGACGCTCGGCCTCATCCTGCTGTTCACGATCTTCATCCTGCTCCAGCGCGAGGATCTGCGAAACCGCGCGATCCGGCTTGCGGGGTCGAGCGACCTTCGCCGCACCACCGCGGCGATCGACGACGCCACGAGCCGGCTCAGCCGGTTCTTCGTGGCGCAGCTCATCCTCAACGTCGCCTTTGGCCTCGTGATCGGCGTCGGCCTGTGGTTCATCGGCGTGCCGAGCCCGATCCTGTTCGGGGTCATCGCCGGCATCTCGCGCTTCGTGCCCTATGTCGGCGCGGTGATCTCGGCGGTGCTGCCGCTCGCCATCGCCGTGGCCGTCGATCCCGGCTGGTCGATGGCGATCCAGGTCGCGATCCTGTTCCTGATTGTCGAACCGATCGCCGGCCACGTCGTCGAGCCGCTGCTCTACGGGCACTCGACCGGCATCTCGCCAATTGCGGTGATCTTGGCTGCAACGATCTGGACCTTCCTGTGGGGACCGATCGGCCTTCTGCTCGCCACCCCGCTGACCGTCTGCCTCGTGGTGCTCGGCCGCCATGTCGAGCGATTGTGGTTCCTCGACGTGATCCTCGGCGACCGCCCGGCGCTCGGCCCCCAGGAGATCTTCTACCAGCGCATGCTGGCGGGCGATCCGGCCGAGGCCATCGACCAGGGACGGCTGTTCCTGAAGGAGAGGGCGCTCGTCACCTACTACGACGAGGTCGTGCTTCCGGGCCTACGCATGGCCCAGGAGGATGCGGCACGCGGCATGCTCGACCGGGAGCGGCAGGGCGAGGTCGGTGCCGGCTTCCGCACGGTGGTCGAGGCGCTGGGGCTGGCGCGCAAGCGCGGCATGCCGCGGCGCTCGCGCAAGCCCGTCGGCGCCGAGGCCGAGGCCGCCTTCGCCGCGGTGGGGCCGGACCGGCGCGCGGCCGGCATCGTGCTCGGCCCCGACGACCTGGCGCCGGCCTGGCGCGGAGAGGTGCCGGTCCTGTGCGTGCCGAGCGGGGGCGCCTTCGACGAGGCCGCGACGTTGATGCTCGCTCAGACGCTCTCCCGCCACGGGCTCGGGGCGCGAGTGGTGCCGGGCGACGCGCTACGGAACGGTCTGCCCGAGGGCGAGCGCCCGGCGATGATCTGCTTCTCCTATCTCGACCCGATCAGCCTGTCGCAGATCCGCCTGACCATCCGCCGCGCCCGCAAGGCCGCACCGGGGGCAACCATCCTCGTCGGCTTCTGGCGCGAGCGCGATCCGGCTTCCCTCAGCCGCCTGCGCCGGGCGATCTCCGCCGACCTGCTCGTGACCTCGCTGAGCGACGCCCTCGACGCGGCGCTGGCACGGGCGCGGACCGGGAACGCTGCTCCGGCCTCGCCCCGGCTCCGTCAGGCGGCGGAGTAGGGCAGGCCGGGGCGGCACTTCGTCAGGACAGGGCCACCAGAGCGACGCCCGCGATCATCAGCGCCCCGCCGAGAAGGCGCGTGATGCTCGCGGGGTGGACGGCGAAGCCTTCGAGCCCGAAATGGTCGAGCGTGATCGAGGTAACGACGCCCGCGGTGACGAGAAGGCCGAGGAAGGACGCCGCGCCGATCCGCTGCGCGACGAAGAGCTGGGCCAGGATGACGCCGGCACCGAGCGCACCGCCGAACCATGCCCAGACCGGTGTCTGACCAGCCTGCTGAAGGCTCGGCAGGTGCAGCCGCCCGCTCGCGAGGCCGATACCCAGCATGGTGACGGTGCCGACCAGCATCGACACGAGCCCTGCCGCGAAGGGCTGCGCGCCGAAGGATTTCGCGAGTTGCGTGCTCTGGCCGGGCTGCACGGCCGTGGCGATGCCGGCAAGCAGGGCGATGCCGTAGAGGGCGATCATCGGTTCGGGTTCCTGCGGCGAGCCGCGATGAGGGGACCGGCTCCCGCGCGATCCGTGGATGACTCCTCGAAGCCTCCGTTGAAGGCTCCTTTTGCCGAGGCAGGATGCCCGGGAAACCGGGGCCGACCCGCCCCGTTCCGTGGTGCGAGACCATCAGCCGCGGTTCATCAAGCGCAGCTTATGCAGGCGCAGCGCCGCGCGGAGTCCGCCTTCCGGCACCTCCCATCGGCTTTCCTGGAGCCCGTCCGTGCCGCCCGTTTCCCCCACGCCGTCGCGCCTCGACACCCTCATCGCCATCCCCGTGCGCAACGAGGCCGAGCGGATCGCCCGCTGCCTGACGGCGATCGACCGGCAGACCGGCTTGGCGCCAGGGCGGCTCGGCCTCGTGCTGTTCCTCAACAACTGCACCGACGACACGGCGGCGATCGTCGCCGGTCTCGTGCCGGCGCTGTCGATTCCCGTCCGGGTGATCGAGCGCGTTCATGCCGGGGCGCATGCGGGCTGGGCGCGCCGCGCGGCGATGGGCGCGGCGGTCGCGTGGCTCGAAGCGGAGGGGACGGCCTCCACGACGGCGACGCTCCTGACGACCGACGCCGACAGCATCGTGCCTCCGGACTGGGTCGCGGCCAACCTCGCCGCCCTGGAAGCCGGCGCCGACGCGGTCGCCGGACGGGTCGAGCTGATCCCGGAGGAGGCGGCCCTGCTGCCGCCCTCGCTGCCCGCCCGCGGCCGGCTGGAGGACACCTACGACGCGCTCATCACCGAGATGGAGGCGCGCATCGATCCCGATCCGCACGATCCCTGGCCCTGCCACCGCACCACCATCGGCGCTTCGCTCGCCGTGCGGCTTCCTGCCTACCGTGATGTCGGCGGCATGCCGGAAATCCCGCTCGGCGAGGACGGCGCCTTCGTCGGTGCCCTGCTCCAGCGGGGCTTTCGCGTACGTCATGACCGGGCGGTGCTGGTTCTGATCTCGGCCCGCCTCACCGGCCGCGCGGCCGGCGGGGTCGCCGACACGATCCGCTCCCGCTGCGAGGAGCCCGACGCCCTGTGCGACGCGCGCATGGAGGCGGTGCCCCGCGCGCTTCACCGCTACGTCTGGCGGGCACGGCTGCGCCGCCTTCACGACGAGGGCCGCCTCACCCGCGATCTCGCCTGGGCGCGGCGGCTCGGCATCCCTGAAGGCGAGGCTCGCCGCATCGCCGCCCTGTCGCGGGTCGGCGAGATCGTCGCGGCGGTCGATCGCGCCAGCCCGCGCCTCGCCTACCGCCCGCTGATGCCGCGGCAGCTCCCCGGCCAGATCCGGTTCGCCCGCCTCGTCCTGCCGCTGCTGCGCGCGGGCCTGCGGCTGCGCCGGTCGGCACCGTCCGCACGCCCGGTCGCCCCAACGGCCACCGCCGACGCGTAAAGTCCGCGATCCCAAAGGGGTCACCCCTTTGGCGGGGCGCCTGGGCAGCGCCCCGGCTCACCCACCACCAGGGCTCCGCCCTGGACCCGCGAAAGGGATGATCCCTTTCGAAACCCGGATTTCAGGCCTCGTCGCGTGTCGGGCCGAAGATCGGCTCGAAGGCGGCGCGCAGCGCCATGTCCACCTCGGGCAGACTGACGATGCGGCCGAGGTCGGCCAAGCTCGTCACGCCGTGCTCGCGCACGCCGCACGGCACGATGCCGGAGAAGTGGGCGAGGTCCGGCTCGACGTTGAGGCTGATGCCGTGCAGGCTCACCCAGCGTCGCACCCGGATGCCGATCGCCGCGATCTTGTCCTCAACGGTCGGCCCCTTGTCCGGCCGCCGCACCCAGACCCCGACCCGGTCCTCGCGGCGCTCAGCCCGGATGTTGTAGGCGTCGAGCGTCGCGATCAGCCACGCCTCCAGGCTCGCCACATAGGCCCGCAGGTCGGGCCTGCGCCGGTTGAGGTCGAGCATCACGTAGGCGATGCGCTGGCCGGGCCCGTGATAGGTGTACTGCCCGCCCCGGCCCGTGCGGTGGACGGGGAAGCGCTCCGGCTCGACGAGGTCAACGGTCTTGGCCGAAGTGCCCGCCGTGTAGAGCGGCGGATGCTCCAAGAGCCACACCAACTCGTCCGCCTCGCCCCGGGCGATCGCGGCGGCGCGGGCCTCCATCTCGGCCTCCGCCTCCTGGTAGTCGATAAGGCTGTCGGTTACGCGCCAAGCCACCGGCGGTGCGTCCGCGCACGGCAGGAATGTCGCGGGTGCGATCGAAAGCCGGGAAGCGGGTGCCGTGAAGGAATTGTTTACCAAGACTTCACCATCGCGTGCGGAAGGTTTTCCGGGCTTTAAGAAACGGAGCATCCGCGCGTGGCGGTCCTGGACGAATTGCAGGTCGATCTCAAGGTCGTGCTGGGGCGCAGCCACATGCCGCTGCACATGCTGCTGCGCATGGGCCGCGGTGCGGTGATCGAGTTGGAGGCCACCGAGACCGACATGGTCGAGATCCTCGCCAACGACCACCCCATCGCCCGCGGGCAGATCGTGGTGACCGGCAACCGCATCTCCGTAGAGGTGACCGAGCTGATCCGCAAAGCCGAGGTCGTGCGCACCCCCGGCGTGACCATCGGCGAGGGCGCCGTGCCGATCCTCGACGATGCGGGCACGATGCCCTGAGCGGATTTCGAGGCGGCAAAACGCGAAGAAGCGCATCCGGCGCTTGTGCAGGCCCCGGGCATCTGTTATCCGCTGCGCCGCCCACACAAGACACCGGCCGCCACAAGCGGCACGGCGGCAAGGGCGGCCATGGCGGAATTGGTAGACGCGCTAGCTTGAGGTGCTAGTCCCGCGAGGGGTGGAGGTTCGAGTCCTCTTGGCCGCACCAACCTACTTCCTGTTGGAAGTCATAAGGTTGGTCTTTACAATGGGTTGATGAAGACCGCGCTTTTACACAGCGGCTTCACGCATGACCCTCATGACAGCCTGATCGTGGAAGCACCCGAAGACCGGGACCTACTACCTGCGCCAGCGCACGCCACATGACCTTCTCTACAGCGTGAAGGGTCAGAGCGTGGCTCTTCCGGTGGGCGATGCCTTCTCACCGTAATGGTCGGTGACGCCATCCAAGCTTCCCTCCTGACCACGGACATAGCCGAAGCTCGAAGCCGCCGCTCGGTCGCTGATGGAGCTTTTAAGCGGTTCTGGGAGGCCCAGCGGAAAGGGCCGACACGGCTCAACCAACGACAGATCACAGCCCTTGGCGGCTTAGCCTACCGGGAGTGGGTCCACGCCATGGCTGATGAGCCGGGGCCGTCAGGCGTCTATGCCGAGGTTCTGCGCCTTCACGCGACGTGGAGGGCGTTCATCCCAGTGCCATCAACCGGAACGACCTCGTGGCCGTCAGGTCCGTGTTCGCCTGGGCCTGCGGGCTTCACGGTGGAAAGCTGTTGCTATCGAAACCGGTCACGGGCGAGAGCCCGGAGGAGCCCAAGAGGGTCGCCAAGCGGGAGCGCACGTTCCGGGACGGTGAGGTGGCTGCGATCCTCTCAGCGGCCTCAGCGGTCGGCCTAACGCACGAAACCCCACCTTCGCCGCTGCTCGTCGTTGGTGCCCGCGGCTGGCCGCTGACCTGACCGGCTGGCTTTGGACCGGGCTAATTGAGAGGACCGGCATCATCACCACGGACCTGATGCGTCTCGAAACGTCTCAGCGCGCCTTGATCGGTAGGGATCGGGAGCGCAGTCGGCCGCTGACAAACGCCCTGGACCACTGCAACCGCCGCCACGGACGGGGGAGCGTGGTTCTGGCATCGTCCGGTTGGGTTAAGGCCCGACCATGGTTCACTAAGTTCGATATACGTTCGCCCCGCTACACGACGCGAATCAATGAACTTCCCACGATCCGACAACCACGCGTGGAAAATGCTTTTGCAACGCGGGACCTACATACATCAATCACGCTTTATGATCATTCGATACAATCAATGAGCCACGCAATGTCACTGGTAGTGCGCCATGGGGATTCGCCGATCGCGCCATCATTGATGATGCTTAGTTTGAGTTTTGTGCGAGTGAACGATGCTAGTTGCAGCGATATCACTAGCTACGGGGGCCCTTATCGGGCGGACGTATCAGACAAACACCCTAATCCTTGCATCCATCGCCATCGCTAGCATATGGATTACGGCGTCGATTATACGCTGGTCATTTTCGTTGGTTGATGTGCTGTTGTTCTTGTCATACTTATCAGCACTTCAAGGGGGTTTTCTTATAGGCGCCTACCTACAGACGAGGTATGAAGAATCAAAAGTTGATTAGAAAAGTATTATGCGACCTTCGATGTAAGACGCCAGTCCACACAGTGTTAACGAAAGCATGATCGAAGCGACACCACCGATGAGTCGCGCCCGTTGGATATCCATGACGTTGTGTCGTTCCCGTCCATATTGTGCGCAACCTATCTGCGGGGAAATTGTCGGAATTGTGTTATCCAGCGCAGGTTATATTGATTTATAATTCCAACTACGGGACAAATTTGCTTTTTATTTCAAGTTAAGATCTGTGGGATTGAATTCTTTCAGATGGCGCGGTGGGACGAACGCTTTCCGATCCGCGGGAACATGTGGGGAGGGCAAAAAACGCCCCGTCGTTGTCTCTATCACGTTGCGTCAGACGACAGTTTGTCGGTCGGGCAATAGCAACAACTGTTGTACGATTCCTCCCGATCAGCCGGTAGACCGAAGCTTGGCTAACCCCGAGTTCCTTGGCGATGGCGGTTTCGCCCATGCCGGATGCTGCCAGCTCCCTCACACGAGTTGCGTCGATGGAAGGCTTGCGGCCCTTGAACGCCCCTTCGGCTTTGGCCTTCGCGATACCCTCCATCTGACGCTCGCGCCCTATGGCATTCTCGAACGCAGCGAAGACCCCAAGCATCTGTGGGAAGCAGCGACCGGCAGGCGTTGACGTCTCGATGGGTTGCTCAATGGCGACAAGAACCACTCCCGCAGCCTCCATCCGCTTTACGATACCAGACAGGGCAGCGATGGAGCGTGCAAGGCGGTCTATGCGGGTGACGACGCTAACCTGACCGGTATATTGGACCGAGCCGATTGAGCGACTGTCTTGCTGGTCAAGCGGGTTGCCATGGCGTTCCGTCTCTCAGGATGGCTCCGCGCGTAGCAGCGCAAGTCGTCATGTGGTCGTCAAGCCGGCATCGCCCCCCATGCGATGGCATCGTACCACCGGCTGTGCGGCTCCGACCGCAACAGCCAGTTGGTGGCTGTCCTCGTCATGCAAGGCAGCCGCCGGCTTCACTGTCCCATCCGGGGACATCCGGTGGCGCCCTCGCCTCGGGCCGGGGAGGAGGGAGCCCGGCAGGGCGGCGCCGTCCACCACCCCCGCTCGAGATCGTCCCGAAACCGGGACTGCGAACCGTGTTTCGGCGTCGAGGGCGGCTCTTTTCCGTCCTGCCAACCAATCAGCGCATTGACCCCGCGAGACGCAAGATCTAAGCGCAATTTTATTGCCGAAAGATCCCGATCTAAAATGCCTAAATGACTGAAGCGTAAGCAGTTTCGGCTGAAAAATGTTGCAGATCTGGCACAGCCGCACACGATCATGAGAGAAAAATAATCCGACCAGCAAATAACCCGTCTCGATGGATTGTCGGCGTCGCAGGTTCCCCGCATGTTCGGACCGTGACCGAAAGCAGAGTTAGAGCAAGGCAGCGTTGAGGCCGCAGGCGCTCCTGAAATGGAGCCCATCTCTCTGCATTCCGTCGCCGAATGATCGCCCGGCGCATAACTGAAGACAAAAGCGCCCGCTCAAAACGGGAGGGATGAACTATGGCTTTGCCGATCACTTTCAACAATACGACGTATTCTGCCGGCTTCCTCGGAACCGACGACGGTGGTGCATCTGGAAATTTTCAGGTCGATACCGCTTCGACCTATTCCGTGAGCGTAAGCGGCACCATCAACGTTGTAGGCGATCCAGTAACGCTGACCTATGGAGCCGATGCTCCAGCTGGTTTTGCCGGAACGTCCATTCAGTTGACCTCGACGCAGTTCGACAATTCTGGCCAGATCCTGTTCGTGAGCAGGGCCATCCCGCCCGGTGAGACGGCGGCCGGCAACTACCGCTACCTTCTCTCGAACACGCAGGTAGTCGGCTCGAACCCGCCTGCGGGCTCCACCCGGACACGCTTCCTCGCCGACGGCAACAACACGCTCGGCGATTACAACGTCCAGGCCGCGCCCTGCTTCACCACCGGCACGCTCATCCGCACCGCCCGCGGCGAGGTGGCGGTCGAGGATCTGACCGTCGGCGATCTCGCCGTGACGGCCTCCGGCACGCTGCGTCCCATCACTTGGATCGGCAACCGCGCCCTTGATGCCAAGAGCGAGGCGCTGCCCCACAACGAGCAGCCCATCCGGATCCGCGCAGGCGCCTTCGGCCCCGGCCTCCCGGCGCGCGATCTGCGCCTCTCGCACGGCCATCCGGTGCTCGTCGGCGCCGATGCCAACGGCGAGGGCGGCGTGCTGGTGCCCGTGATGTGCCTGATCAACGGCACCTCCATCGTCCGCGAGCCGGCGACGCAGGTGACCTACTGGCATGTCGAGCTGGATGCGCACGACATCCTGCTCGCCGAAGGTCTGGCCGCCGAGAGCTACTACGACATGGGCAGCCGCGTGTGGTTCGCCGGCGAGGACGGCATGCTGACGGATCCGAACTTCGTGCCGGCCGGCGAGCACGGCCGCTGCCGCCCGGTGGCGGTGGACGGTGCCTTCGTCGAGCGGGAGCGTGCACGGCTCGACGGCGTCTTTGCCGCGGAGCTTGATGGGCACAGCGCCTGGACCGACATGCCGGCGTGGCTCGCCGCGTAATCCTTCGACGGCGTTGACGTTGCGAGCGCCCCTGCCGGGTTCGGCAGGGGCGCTTTCGTGCGACGCGCCGACATCCGCGCAGGAGCCCCAAACCGTAAGGACACCGGTGGGGTGCGGGCCCAGCGAATTCGGAACGCTCCGGCGTTTCGTGCTCGGATCCCGATCGGGATGATGTTCCGGGCGAGCGGCCATCCCCTGCCGCCTGCCGCCCGCGTCACCTCGCTTCGGCAAGACGCTCGGCAAGACGCGTGGCCAAACTGACCAGCGCCTCATCCTGCCCGTGCGCCGCGATCGCCGAGAGGCCGATCGGGCAGCCGTGTGAGGTCGCGAGCGGCAGCGAAAGTTGAGGCAGGCCAGCATGCCCGGCGAGGCAGAGCATCCGATGGGCGCGGTCGCGGATGTCGTCGCGCTCGGCTTCCGATGAGTCGAGGCGCGGAGCGATATCCGGAGCGGTCGGCAAGACGAGAAGGGTTCCGGGCACGACGAGCCGGCTCATACGCGCCCGAACCTCGTCGCGGACCGCCTGCGCTCGCGCCACGACGTCCGCATCGAGATGCTCCCCTTCCTCGATATGCTCCCGGATATCCGTTCCGAAGGATGGGTCGGTCCGCTGAATCCAGTCGCGGTGCGTGGTCCATGCCTCCCGCGCTTGGATCGTTCGAAAAGCGTCGCGCCACACGGGGGCGTCCCCGTCGGCGACCGTGACGTGCTCGACCCGTCGCACGCGGGCGGCGAGCCGCTCGACGGCCGGGCTCAGGGCCGCACGGATCGCGGGCGAGGCCAGGGCGAACAGGTCGTCCGCGATCACCAGCCGCTCGGTCGGCGCCACCTCGCCCGCAGCGCCGAGCATGACTTCGGAGACCGCCCGAAGAACCTGCGGATCGCGTGCGAACCAGCCGATGGTGTCGAAGCTCGGGGCCAGCGGAACCACGCCCTCCGACGGAATGCGGCCATGGGTGGGGCGTATCCCGTAGAGGCCGCAGAAGCTGGCCGGCAGGCGTACCGACCCGCCCGTATCGGTGCCGATGGCGAAATCGCACAACCCGGCGGCAGTCGCGGCGGCCGATCCCGACGACGAGCCGCCCGGTATCCGCCCCGGGGCGGCGACGTTGACGGGCGTGCCGTGATGCGCGTTCTCGCCGTCGAGATCCCAGGCGAGTTCGTCGGTGATCGTCTTTCCGACGAGCCTTGCACCCGCATCGAGCAATCGGGCGACGCTCGGCGCGGTTCGCTCCGGCACCGCGTGCGTCCGGCGCCAGTCCGGGTTGCCCGCCCCGGTTGGCACGCCCGCGACGTCGAGCAGGTCCTTCACCCCGAAGGTCATTCCGCTCAAGCGGCCGTCGGAGGCGTGGCGGGACGCAATCTCGCAATCCGTCACGAAGGCGTTGATGGGTGTGGATGTCATCGTTGATCCGGGCCGGCAGCGGGTTCGGAAGAGCCGAACCGCTGCGGAGGTTGCGAAGGAGGGGCGAGCCTCGATGTCTCTCACAACACGCCCGCCGCGCTGTCGTGCCCGGAGAGGAAGCGGCCCGCGACCGGAAGTCTCGTGAGGCACCGAACGAGGACGCGATCGCGCCGGCTGGGTTCCTCTCGCTCTTCCCTTTCACCGAATCTCCGCCTCTCGCCGAATATCCGGTAGCAGGGGCATTCCACGGGCGAGGCCGACCGGCGGTGTTCGGCCGGAGCCGGGGTGCCGCACGCGTGCAGGACCTATATGAAGGCCATCCCTCGTACGGAGATGGCCATGGACCTCGACGTTTCGCTTCACATCGCCGGCCGCTGGCGTCCCGGTGGCGGCGGCGAGACCCTGGCCGTTCTCAACCCGGCCACGGGCGAGGCGATCGGCCGGGTCGCGGTCGCGACGCGAGCGGACCTCGATGAGGCGCTGGAGGCGGCCGAGCGGGGCTTTGCCGCCTGGCGGCGGGTCTCCGCCTTCAACCGGTCCAGGGTGCTGCGCCGGGCCGCCGCGCTGCTGCGCGAGCGCGCGGAAGACATCGCCCGCACCATGACCGTCGAGCAGGGCAAGCCGCTCGCCGAGTCGCGGGTCGAGACCGGGGTGGCCGCCGACATCATCGAGTGGTTCGCCGAAGAGGGCCGGCGCGCCTACGGCCGGGTCATCCCCGCCCGCGCCGAGGGCGTGCTGCAGATCGTCACCCGCGAGCCGGTCGGGCCGGTGGCGGCCTTCACGCCCTGGAACTTCCCGATCAATCAGGCGGTGCGCAAGCTCTCGGCGGCGCTCTGCACCGGCTGCCCCGTGATCCTCAAGGGGCCGGAGGATACCCCGGCCTCCTGCGCAGAACTGGTGCGCGCCTTCCTCGACGCGGGCGTACCGGGCGACGCGCTCGCGTTGGTCTACGGCGATCCGGCCGAGATTTCCGGCTATCTCATCCCGCATCCGGTGATCCGCAAGATCACCTTCACCGGCTCGACCTCGGTCGGAAAGCAGCTCGCGGCGCTCGCGGGCCAGCACATGAAGCGGGCGACGATGGAACTCGGCGGCCATGCCCCGGCGATCGTGTTCGATGATGCCGACATCGAGACCGCCGTGCGGGTGCTGTCCGCCAACAAGTACCGCAACGCCGGCCAGGTCTGCGTCGCCCCGACCCGCTTCCTCGTGCAGGAGGGTGTGTACGACCGCTTCGTCGACGGCTTCGTGGCTGCTTCGAAAGCGCTCAAGGTCGGCGACGGCCTCGATCCCGAGACGCAGATGGGCCCGCTCGTCCACGGCCGTCGGGTGGAGGCGATGGAGGCGTTCGTGGCCGATGCCGAAGCCAAGGGCGCGCGCCTCCTCACCGGCGGCAGCCGCATCGGCAATCGCGGTCACTTCTTCGAGCCGACCGTTTTCGCCGACGTGCCGCTGGAGGCCCGGATCATGAACGAGGAGCCGTTCGGGCCGATCGCGGCGATCCGGCGCTTCTCCGATGAAGCGGAGGCGCTCACCGAGGCCAACCGTCTGCCCTACGGGCTGGCGGCCTACGCCTATACCCGCTCCGGCACCCGGGCGAACCGGGTCGGGGCGGGGGTCGAGGCAGGTATGATCTCGATCAACCATCACGGCATCGCGCTGCCCGAGACGCCCTTCGGCGGCGTGAAGGATTCCGGCTACGGCAGCGAGGGCGGCTCGGAGGCGATCGAGGCCTATCTCACGACGAAGTTCGTGACGCAGGCCAACGCCTGACCGGGCCGGGTGCGCCGTGGCCCGCCGCCCCGGCCGCCGCGTCACCCGTTAAGCCCGCCTTCCACGACGTCCGGTCACCCGTCGTCGCCCCTACAGGAGCGGCGGCGCAGCGGGCGTTGTGTGAGACGCGTGGCGTCCGCCAAGCCGATAGAGCGCGACTTATGATACGGTTTCCGCTTGATCCAAGCGGGGACCGGATCAGCAAGCCCGCGCGGCGACTGAGCGAAGCTCAAATCCGCCATCCCGAAGGGATCAACCGGATTTGGCATGAGAGGGGTGAAACTGTCCTGATCCACAGCCCCACTTGAGCAAACGAAACTTTTTCTAGGGTTCGGGAGTTTTAGCCCTCACGAACTCAAGAAAAGGACAGCTTGATTCAAGCGAGCTGCTCCCAGGGAAGCGCTCGCATGCTGTATCCTCTTTACGAGGCCGGCCATCTCATGCTCGCACCGATGCGCTTGGCGGTGGAAGCCACCAAGCTTGCCTGCGAGAACCCGTTCAATCCCTTCGCCTACGCCCCGCAGAGCCGGACCATGGCCGCGGGCTGCGAGATGTTCGAGCGTGTCACCCGCGTCTACGCCAAGCCGGCTTTCGGGCTCGGCGTGCCGGAACGCATCGTCTGGAAGCGCCCGTTCTGCCGCGTCGTCGCCTTTGGCGAGCCTTCCCCGGAGCTGGATGCTAAGCCGAAGCTGCTGATCGTCGCACCGATGTCGGGCCATTACGCCACGCTGCTGCGGGGCACGGTCGAGGCGTTCCTCCCCAGCCATCAGGTCTTCATCACCGATTGGTCCGACGCCCGTCAGGTGCCGGCCAGCGCCGGCCGGTTCGGCCTCGACGACTACATCGATACCTGTATCGCCCTGTTCGCGGCGCTCGGGCCGGATCTCCACGTCGCGGCCGTGTGCCAGCCCTCCGTGCCGGTGCTCGCTGCCATCGCCCGCATGGAGGCGGAGGATCACCCGCTCACGCCGCGCTCGGCCGTGCTGATGGGCGGTCCGGTCGATACCCGCCGCTCGCCGACCGCCGTCAACACCATGGCCGAGGAAAAGGGCTTCGCGTGGTTCGAGCGGCACTGCATCCACACTGTGCCGGGCGGATATCCAGGCGCGGGCCGCGCGGTCTATCCGGGCTTCTTGCAACTCGCCGGCTTCATGGGGATGAATCTCGAGCGCCACCGGGACGCCCACCACGCGATGTTCGACCATCTCGTGCGCGGCGATGGCGACTCGGCCGCCCGCCACCGCGCCTTCTACGACGAGTACCTCGCGGTCATGGACCTGACCGCCGAGTTCTACCTCGAGACAATCGAGCGGGTCTTCATCCGTCACGATCTGCCGCGCGGCACCCTGCGCCATCGCGGTGAGCCCGTCGATCTTAGCGCGATCCGCCGATGCCACCTGATGGCCGTGGAGGGCGAGAAGGACGACATCACCGGACTTGGCCAGACCAGGGCGGCGCTCGACCTCGCGGTGAACCTGCCCGAGGCGGCCAAGACCTACCACATGCAGCCGGGCGCCGGGCATTACGGCATCTTCAACGGCTCGCGTTTCCGCCAGGACATCGTGCCGCTGGTGCGCGGCTTCATGGAGCGCAGCCTGCGGCTCGCCGCGCCGCGTCCGGCACCGGTCGTGCCGGCACCGGAACCAAACCCGATCCTCCTGCGCCAGGCCCCCGTCATGCAGTCTCCGCGCGCTGTGTCCGCCCGCGCCATCGTGCTGCCCGAGCCCATGGTCGATCGGCAGGATCGACCGGACGCGATCCCGCAGCGGATCGCCCTGTAACCGGTGCTCCCAACCGTTCTCCAACACCCACCCGTCGAAGCGGCCGCCGATCCCCTCGGCGGCCGCTTTGCCGTGGAAGGGACGCTGCGATCCCGCCGCGTTTGACCCGACCTCGCGCAAGAATTATGCATTCAAAAAGCCATGCGCTCGTACAGGGTGTGGCGCGGGGAGGGAGGTTCCACTTGGGCGCGAGCGCGAAACCGGCCGAGGCGGCGTCCGAGGCACCGGCCTCCAGCGCGCGTGCGAAGGCCCGCAACGCGGCCGGATTGCCGCGCAAGCTCGCAGAGGTGCTGCAGGGCGAAGCCCGCTTCGACGCCTTCACCCGCGGACGCTACGCGACCGACGCCTCGATCTACCAGATCATGCCGGCGGGCGTGGTCTTCCCCAAGAGTGCCGCCGACATCGCCGCGACATTGAAGGTGGCGGCCGACTACGACGTCCCCGTGATCCTGCGCGGCGGCGGCACCTCGCAGAACGGCCAGCCGATCGGCTCCGGCCTCGTGGTCGATTGCTCGCGCCACTTCAACGGCGTGCTCGCCTACGACGCGGAAGGCGGCACGGTCACGGTCGAGCCCGGCCACGTGCTGGAACGCCTCAACGCCCGGCTGAAGGCGGATGGCTGGTTCTTCCCCGTCGAGCCCTCGACCGCGACCCGCTGCACCATCGGCGGCATGGCCGGCAACAATTCCTGCGGCGCCCGCTCGCTGCGCTACGGCAAGATGAGCGACAACGTGCTCGCTCTGGAGGCGTTGTTCCACGACGGCGCCGCCTTCGGCTTCGGGCTCACCGGCAACGCGGCGAGCGCCGTGACCGGCGGCGCGCGGGCGGAGGATCTGGCTCGACGCATGGTCGCTCTGGCGGAGGCCCACCGCGACGAAATCGAGACGATGTACCCGAAGGTGCAGCGGCGGGTCGGGGGCTACAATCTCGATTCCCTGATCGAACCGCGCCCGAACCTCGCCCACCTCCTCGTCGGCTCGGAGGGGACGCTGGCCGCCACCACTGCGGTGACGCTCAAGCTCTCGCGCCTGCCGGTCCACCGGGCGATGGGCGTGTGCCACTTCCCCTCGTTTCGCGCCGCGATGGAGACGACGAAGGCGATCGTCGGCCTCGACCCCGTGGCGGTCGAACTCGTCGACAACAACGTGCTCGTGCTCGGCGCCGACATCCCGCTGTTCCGCACGACCCTGGCCGACATCACGAAGGGCGCCCCGAACTGCCTGCTGCTGACCGAGTTCGCGGGCGACGACCTCGCCACACTGAAGCGCGACCTGAAGCGCCTCGACCAGTGCATGGCCGATCACGGCTTTCCCGACGCCGTGGTCGAGGTGGTGGAGCCGAACCGTCAGAAGGCGGTCTGGGAGGTGCGCGAGGCCTGCCTCAACATCATGATGTCGATGAAAGGCGACGCCAAGCCGGTATCCTTCATCGAGGATTGCGCCGTCCCCCTGGAGCATCTGGCCGACTACACCGACGCGGTCACCGAGGTGTTCTCGCGGCACGGCACCCGCGGCACGTGGTACGCGCACGCCTCCGTCGGCTGCCTGCATGTGCGCCCGATCCTCGACATGAAGCAGGGCGGCGATGTGCGGAAGATGCGTGCCATCGCCGAGGAGACGGCGGAACTGGTGCGCCGCCACAAGGGCTCCTACTCGGGCGAGCACGGCGACGGCATCTCGCGCTCGGAATTCGTGGAGCCATTGTTCGGCGCAACACTCACACGCGCCTTCGAAAGGGTGAAGGACGGCTTCGACCCCGACAACCGCCTGAACCCGAACAAGATCGTCCGCCCGCTCAAGATGGACGACCGCACGCTGATGCGGTTCGGCCCCGACTATGCCGTGAGCGCCCCGCACAAGACGGCGCTGGATTGGTCGGACTGGGGCGGGTTCGGCCCGGCGGTGGAGATGTGCAACAACAACGGCACCTGCCGGAAGCTCGCCGGCGGCGCGATGTGCCCCTCCTACCGCGCCACCCGCGATGAGCAGCATCTGACCCGCGGACGAGCCAACTCGCTGCGCCTCGCGATCTCGGGCCAGCTCGGGCCGGACGCGTTCCTGTCGCCTGAGATGAAGCGCACGATGGACCTGTGCGTGTCGTGCAAGGCCTGCCGCCGGGAATGCCCGACCGGCGTCGACATGGCCAAGATGAAGGTTGAGTTCCTCCACCACTACCATGCCCGGCACGGCCTGCCGCTGAAGGAGCGGCTGGTCGCCGAGATGCCGCGCTACGCGGGCGTCGCCGCCGCCCTCGCACCCCTGCTCAACCTGCGCAACCGCTATCCGGCGCTCGCCCGGTTCGGTGAGGCCTGGGCCGGCTTTTCGGCCCGTCGCTCGCTGCCGGAATGGCGCCGGCCCTGGCGCGAGACCGGCGAGGTTGCCCACCCGCAGGACGTGGCGGGCGACCACCGCGATCTCGTCCTGTTCGGCGACACCTTCAACCGCGCGTTCGAGCGCGAGAACCTGGAAGCCGCCGAGCGGGTGCTGCGGGCCGCTGGCTACCGCCTGCATCGCGTCGTCGCCCACGGGGGCCGCCGCCCGCTCTGCTGTGGCCGCACCTATCTCGCCTCCGGCCAGACCGACCGGGCGCGGGAGGAAGCCCGGCGCACCCTCGACACGCTGCTGCCCTTCGTGCGGGCCGGCGCCCGCGTGGTCGGCCTGGAGCCCTCCTGCCTCCTCACCTTCCGCGACGAATTCCTGTCGTTGCTGCCGCGCGAGGAGGCGAGCGAACTCGCCGGCCAAGCCTTCCTGTTCGAGGAACTGCTCGCCGCCGATCTCGCGGCGGGCCGCATCAGCCTTCCGCTCGCCGATCAGGGCGGCCGGGTCGCCCACCTGCACGGCCACTGCCACCAGAAGAGCTTCGGGGCGTTTGCGCCGGTGGAGGCGGTGCTGCGCGCGGTACCGGGGCTCGATGTGCGCGTCATCGAATCGAGCTGCTGCGGCATGGCCGGCGCCTTCGGCTACGGTAAGGACACCATCGACGTCTCCCTCGCCATGGCCGAGCTGTCGCTGTTCCCGGCCCTGCGGAAGGCGTCCGCCGCCGACATCGTGGTCGCCGACGGCACGAGTTGCCGCCACCAGATCCACGACGGCCTCGGCCGCGACGCGATCCACGTCGCCCGCGTGCTCGACGCAGCCCTCGTGCCGGCGGGCTGACCGCGGCTCAGGGTCGCCGCTTCGGAACGGAGGCCCTCTCATCCGGTTGTCGCGGCGATCCCCGAACAGGAGCCGTGATGACCGATCCGCTGACGAAGTACCCGCGCCCGCCCTTCGAGACGCCGCCCCAGAGCTTTCCCGGCCAAACGGGTAAGATGGCGCCCGAGCCGGATCACGGTGAGGAGAGCTACAAGGGCTCCGGCCGGCTCACCGGCAAAGCGGCCCTGGTGACGGGCGGCGACAGCGGCATCGGCCGTGCGGTGGCGATCGCCTATGCCCGCGAGGGCGCGGACGTCGCGATCTCGTACCTCCCCGACGAGCAGAAGGACGCGGAGGCCGTCGGGGCCTGGATCGAGCGGGCGGGCCGGCGCGCCCTGCTGCTCCCCGGCGACATCAAGGACGCGGCCTATGCCCGCGAGATCGTCGACCGCACGGTCAGGGAATTCGGTCGGCTCGATATCCTGGTGAACAACGCCGCCTTCCAGCAGCCGAACCAGGGCGTCACCGACATCGACGACGCGATCTTCGAGAAGCACTTCCAGACCAACATCTTCGGCCCGTTCTACGCCACCAAGGCGGCACTCGCGCACCTGAAGCCCGGCGCGTCGGTGATCTTCACCTCCTCGGTCAATTCCAAGCACCCGGTGCCGACCCTGTTCGCCTACAGCGCCACCAAAGGCGCGCTCAGCAACATGGTGCTCGGCCTCGCACAGTTGCTGGCCGAGAAGGGCATCCGCGTGAACGGCGTGCTGCCGGGCCCGATCTGGACCCCGTTCATCCCGGCCGGGATGAGCAAGGAGGCGGTGAAGACCTTCGGCAGCCAAGTGCCGTTCAACCGCCCCGGCCAGCCGGCGGAGCTCGCCTCGGCCTACGTGATGCTGGCGGCCGAAGAGAGCAGCTACACTTCCGGCGCCCTCATTACCGTCGCGGGTGGCATGCCGATCTTCTGAACAACGCTCCGCCGCCTCGATCACGGGGCGGCGGACTTGAACCGGTCAGGGTCCGGCCTCCCGGATCTGGCCGGCCAGAAACACGCCGGCGCGGCGCCACGCCTCGTCGGTATCGCCGCGGAAGTTGAGGTCGCGGGTCAGCAGAGCATGACCGGTGCGGGCATCGGCCACCCGTGCGAAGAGCTGCAAGATGAGCGTGCTGCTTTTGTGGACCACGCCGACGAAGACACGGCTCGCACCGGCCTCCCGCGCCGCCTCGAGGAGGCAGTCCGGCCGCTCGTCCGGACAGCGGCCGCGCAGCGTCGCCGCGGTGACGAGCAGGGTGCGATAGCCCCCGCCCGCGTCGAGATCCTCCGCGAGACCCCGCGCCATCGCCGCGAGTCGTCGAGCGTGCTCGGGCCCTTGGTCGATCGGCTCGCCCGAGGTGTCGAGGAGCTTGAGCGGCAGGATCGCCAGTGTGGGCGGTCGCGGTTCGGCACGCGGAGCCGACAGCAACGCCGCGAGGATGAAACCGGCCGCAGCGAGCCGCCCCGCCGATCTGGTAGAACGCAGTCCGTTCATGCTCACCCCACCTCGGCGACGCCGCACGCGGCGGCTCGGGCGGACGCTACGACGCTCGGCGCGTGGGCTCTTGCCATTCGATGCCACCCGGCCGAGCCTGCTCCTCGGGAGGAGGGCGCATGAACAGGCTCGGACTGACGCGGGCCTGCACGATGGGCCCGATCGTGACAGCGGTGGAGGCGAGGGGCGGCTCGGTTGCGCGGGTGTTCCGGAGGGCCGAGATGCCGTTTGCCGTGATGGATACGCCCGACCGTCTCATCCTGCTGCGCGACCAGTTTCGCCTCGTGGAAGAGGCGGTTCGCGAAAGCGGCGACCCCGCGCTGCCCGCGCGGCTCGCGACCGCCACCGGCATCGGCGGCCTCGGTGCCATCGGCCGGCATGTGCGGGCCTGCGCGACCCTCGGCGAGGCGCTGGCGCGGGTCGAGACGATCACACCGACACTCCTTCAGACCGCGACTTGGACCGGCCTGCTGCGCCGGGAGGGCGAGGGCGCCGTCTACGGCTACGCCGTCACCGAGCGGATCGAGGCGGGGCGGCAGACCAACGAGATGCTGGCGCTCGGCTACCTGCTCGGCACCGTGCGCCACTTTCTCGGGCCGCGCTGGCGGCCGCAGCGGGCGGTGCTGACCGGCGCGGTCCTTCCCGATCGGGCCGAGATCGAGCGGGTCTTCGATTGCGACCTGGGCCTCGGCCCGCACGCGGGCCTGCACTTCGACGCCGCGCTTCTGGCGACGCCGAACCCGGCCCCCGGCCCGCTCCTCGAAGCGGCGCCCTCAGTGCCGCCCGGTGGGCTGACGGCCTGCGTTGCCGGTCTGATCGAACTTGCGCTCTTCGACGGCCGTCCCTCGATCGATGGGGTCGCCCGCCGGCTCGGCCTGTCGCGGCGCAGCCTGCAGCGCCGGCTGGAGGGGGAGGGCACGGGCTTCGCACCGATCCTCCAAGGCGTCCTACGGGCGCGGGCCGAGGCGCTGCTGGCGGAGGGCATGGCGCCCATCGGCCGGATCGCCCTCGATCTCGGCTACGCCGACGCGGCCCACTTCACCCGCGCCTTCCTCGGCTGGACCGGCGTGACCCCGAGCCTGTGGCGGCGCCTGCACCGCAAAAGTCCAGGTTTCGAAAGGACGAGTCCTTTCGCGGGTCCAGGGTAGAGCCCTGGAAGAATGCCGGGGCGCTGCCCCAACACCCCGCCAAAGGGATGATCCCTTTGGAATCCCGGGACTATCTGTAGGCCGACATCCAGCCGAGGCCCACCTCGGTGCGGGCCGCGGGGATGTATTCGCAGCCGATGAGGCCAGCGTAGCCCGAGGCGTCGAGGGCCGCGAACGCAGCGGAAAAGTCGATGCGGCCGGTGCCGGGCTCGTGGCGGCCGGGGGCGTCGGCGATCTGCACGTGGGCGATGCGGGCGCGGTGCGTTGTGAGTTCCGTGGCCAGATCCTCGCCCATCATCGCCATGTGGTAGAGGTCTGCCTGGATGAAGAGATTTTCGGAGCCTAACCCCTCGATCACGCGAGCGGCGTCGGCAAGGCGGTTCAGGAAGAAGCCCGGCATGTCGCGGTCGTTGATCGGCTCGATCAACAGCCGGATGCCTGCCTTGCCCAGCGCGTCGGCGGCGTAGGCGAGGTTTTCGGTCAGTGTCACGAGAAGGCGCGCTCGCTCGGCGCCCGGCGGTGCGAGGCCGGCGAGACAGTTGATCTGCCGGC
Organism: Methylobacterium sp. J-043; assembly: GCF_022829505.1. Classification (NCBI taxonomy): domain Bacteria; kingdom Pseudomonadati; phylum Pseudomonadota; class Alphaproteobacteria; order Hyphomicrobiales; family Methylobacteriaceae; genus Methylobacterium; species Methylobacterium sp. J-043. The sequence goes on from NZ_JAKSYB010000075.1 coordinate 75,320, forward strand.
ATCCGAGCGCCCCGGCATAGTCGATCGCCCGCGCGACGCCCTCACGAAACTCAGGCACCCGGTCGGGTAGGATGGCGATGCCGCGCTCGCCCGCCGCCCAATCGCCGGGCGGCAGGTTGTGCAGCACCAGCGGCAAGCCCGTCTCCGCGAGGCGGTGCGCCAGCGCGGCCTTCGTCTCGGCATAGGGAAACTGCATCTCCACCGCTGCGAACCCGGCGGCGCGGGCCCCCGCGAACCGGTCGAGCAGCGGCATCTCGGTGAACAGCAGGCTCAGGTTGGCGGCAAAGCGAGGCATATCCGGGCCGTTCGGTCGCGCAAAGTGCATTCAAAAATGATGGGTTTTGCCGACATCACTTGCTGTCGGCGGTTGCCGGCTCGCTGGCAGCAGGCTGCGAGGCCTCCCTGTCAGCGGCAGCCTTCCGTTTGTTGCGCAGGTGGCGGAACAGGATGTCGCTGAGCTCCGCCCCGGCCCGGCGGCGCAGGGCATCGAGGATTTCCTCGTGCTCGCGCATCGCCTCGCCCCAGCGGTCGCGGTTGGCATCGAGATTGGCCGAGTAGCGCGCCCGCCGCAGACGTCCCGCGAAGCTGGCATAGGTGGCGCTCAAGGGAGCGTTGTCGGCGGCCTGGACGATGCGGTCGTGGATCGCCTGATTGCAGGCGAAGTAGCCGTGCAGATCGCGCCGCAGATAGTGGCCGTACATCTCGTGATGGAGCCGTTCGACCTCGGCATAGGCCTCGTCCGTCATGCGCTCGCAGGCAAGCCGCCCGGCTAGGGCCTCCAGCCCGCCCATCACGTCGAACAGCTCGACGATCTCTCCCTCGCCGATCCGGCGCACCCGCGCGCCGCGGTTCGGCAGCAGGTCGATCAGCCCCTCCGAGGCCAGCACCTTCAGCGCCTCGCGCAGGGGCGTGCGCGAGATGCCGAAGCGCTCGCACAGGAGCCGTTCGGGGACGCGGACACCCGGCGCGAGATTGCCCTCGACGATGAACTCGCGCAGCCGCGCCAGCACCGCGTCGTGGAGGGAATGGACGAGGTTTTCCCGAGGCGTCGCCTGAACCTTGGCCTGGACCTTGGCCTGAAGTTCGACCGGGAGCGGGACCGGGCCGTCCGCGCCCTCCGATTCGCGTTCGGCGCGTGTCATGGCGGAAGTCATGGCCGATTGGTAGCAGCGGGCTCAACCGCCGTCGATGGGACGAATGTAGGCATGATACTTCTTGTCTCGGCTAAAAATGAATGCAAACTTGCAGGATGAAATGACCGGGCGTGACGTGAAACGCCCGGCATCTGGCCGAACGGGAGGACCCATGACGCGCCGCACCGGACGACACTTCCTGCACATTCCGGGACCGAGCCCGGTGCCGGAGCGGGTGCTGCGTGCCATGGACCGGCAGGTGATCGACCATCGCGGACCGGAATTCGGCGTGCTCGGCCGCGAGGTGCTGGAGGGGTGCCGCACGATCTTCCGCACGAAGGGGCCGGTGGTGATCTATCCGGGCTCCGGCACGGGGGCCTGGGAGGCGGCGATCGTCAACACGCTCTCGTCCGGTGACCGGGTGCTGATGTTCGAGACCGGGCACTTCGCCACCCTGTGGCGGCAGATGGCGGCGCGGTGGGGCATTGAGGTCGAGTTCGTGCCCGGCGATTGGCGCCACGGCGTCGATCCGGCCCAGGTCGAGGCGCGGCTCGCCGAGGATCGGGGCCATTCCTTCAAGGCGGTGATGGTGGTCCACAACGAGACCTCCACCGGCGTCACGAGCCGCATCCCCGCCATCCGCCGGGCGATCGATGCCGCCGGCCACCCGGCCCTGCTGCTGGTCGATACGATCTCTTCCCTCGGTTCGGTCGATGTCCGCCACGACGAGTGGGGCGTCGACGTCACCGTCAGCGGCTCGCAAAAAGGGCTGATGCTGCCGCCGGGCCTCGGCTTCACCGCGATCTCGGACAAGGCGCGGGCGGCCGGAAAATCCAACAACCTCCCCCGCTCCTACTGGGATTGGGAGGAGATGCTGAAGCCCAACGCCAACGGCTACTTCCCCTACACGCCGGCCACCAACCTGCTCTACGGCCTGCGCGAGGCGGTCGCGATTCTGCTCGAAGAAGGGCTCGACAACGTCTTCGCCCGCCACCAGCGGCTCGCCGCCGCGACCCGCGCCGCGGTCGAGGCCTGGGGCCTCGAAGTGCTGTGCCGGAACCCGGACGAGCACTCGCCGGTGCTCACCGCGGTGATGATGCCGGAAGGCCATAGCGCGGACGCCTTCCGCGCGCGGGTGCTCGAGAAATTCGACATGTCCCTCGGCGCCGGGCTGTCGAAGCTCGCCGACAGAATCTTCCGCATCGGCCATCTCGGCGAGACCAACGATCTGACTCTGATGGGCGCGCTGTCCGGCGTCGAGATGGGCTTGGCGGCCGCCGGCGTGCCGCACCGGCCGGGCGGCGTGCTCGCCGCCATGACGACTCTGCGCGCCGGCCTCGACGGCTGATCTTTCCCCGAACGCCCACGCCCCGGGCCGAGCCGCGCGTCAGATGCGGAGCCAGGGGTGATTGCTCATGAGAACCGGAGGAAGCCCCGATGATCACGATCCCACGCCGCGTGACGGCGCCGGGCATGGTGCTGTTCCTGCTCTGCCTGATGTACTTCATCACCTATGTCGATCGGGTCAACGTCGGCACCGCCGCCCCGGAGATCAAGCGCGAACTCGGCCTCAGCAACACCGAACTTGGCCTCATCTTCTCGGCCTTCGCCTACCCCTACGCGGTGTTCCAGATCATCGGCGGCGCCATGGCCGACAAGTGGGGTGCGCGGCGCACGCTGTTCATCTGCGGCCTGATCTGGGCGGCGGCGACGGTGGCAACCGGCTTCGTCGGCGGCGTGGTCTCGCTGTTCCTGGCCCGCTTCGCCCTCGGCTTCGGCGAGGGCGCCACCTTCCCCACCGCCACGCGGGCGATGCAGTCCTGGGTGGCCAAGGACCAGCGCGGCTTCGCGCAGGGCATCACCCACTCTTTCGCCCGCTTCGGCAACGCCATCACGCCGCCGATGGTGGTGCTGATGATGGCCTATGTCGGCTGGCGCGGCGCCTTCGTCGTGCTCGGCATCGTCAGCTTCGCCTGGGTGCTGGTGTGGGTCTTCTACTACCGGGACGATCCGCGCGAGCATAAGGCCGTCACGAATGAGGATCTGGAGCGGCTGGCGATCCATGACCGGACGGCGAAGCCCGCCGCCAAACCGCCGGTGCCGTGGCGCCGGCTGATCCCGCGCATGGCACCCGTCACGCTGACCTATTTCTGCTACGGCTGGTCGCTGTGGCTCTACCTCAACTGGCTGCCCTCGTTCTTCAAGGACGGCTACGGCCTCGACATCAAGAATTCGGCCCTGTTCGCCTCGGGCGTGTTCTTTGCCGGCGTCGTCGGCGACACGCTCGGCGGCGTGATCTCTGACCGTATCCTGAAGAAGACCGGCGACCTGCAGAAGGCGCGCCGCAACGTGATCTGCTTCGGCATGCTGGGCGCCGCCGCCTGCCTCGCGGGCGTGTTCTTCACCAAGGAACTGACCCTGGTGGCGCTGCTGCTCAGCGGCGGCTTCTTCTTCCTCGAACTGGTGATCGGGCCGATCTGGTCGGTGCCGATGGACATCGCGCCCCAATATGCCGGCACCGCGAGCGGGCTGATGAATTTCGGCTCGGCGTTTGCCGCGATCGTCTCGCCGCTCACCTTCGGCCTGATCGTGGATCTCACCGGCAACTGGATCCTGCCGTTTGCCGGGTCGGTCGGCCTGCTACTTTTGGGCGCGGGCCTCGCCTTCACCATGCATCCCGAGCGCCCGTTCGAAGATGAACCGGCGCCGCTGACACCGCAGGTGGTGCCGGCGGAGTAGGACCGTCCCGTCGCCGCGCTCTCCCCGCGGCGACGGTTCAGGGCAGGGGGAAGCGGCGCTGGAGGTCCGCCAGCATCTCGACCGCCTCGTTCGAGATGCCCGCCTCCCGTACGGCCGTGAGGCTGCGGTCCTCGAGTCCCGTTGCGGTCGCCGGCTCGAACTGACGGCGATGGGCCTGATCGAGGATGTCGGCGATCCGGTCGCCGACCGCCAGGGCGATCGCGGTTGAATCCGGCCCCTCCGAGCGGTGGGCGTGCATGCGCTGGAGCGCGTCGGCGATCTGCCGCTCGAAGGCTTCGAACAGGGCCCCGGCCGCCTGCGGGCTCATCCGCATCAGGGCGCCCGCAGCGGCGCAGTACGTCTCCTTGAGCATGTACAGGGTCAGGCGGTCGATGGCCTGCTCGTCTTCGTCCCCCGGCTTCGCCATGCGCTCTGTGTCCCGTATCCTCGGTTCCGAACCCATGGCCCTGCCGCGACGAAGGGACAAGGGACCGGTGCCCCTTTAAAGGATCAGGCACGGGACCTGCCAAGCCCGAGACGGAGCGGAAAGCGAGCGCGGGGCCGTCGGCGTGCCGCGCCTCCGCCGTCGAACGGACGGATCGTCACCGGCGGGTTGGCCCGGCTCACCACGCTCAGCGCCGCGTTGGTGTCAGCGGGGAGAGGGCGTTCGGCGGCATTGCATCACCGCTTCGTCGAACCGCGCTCGCGTCCGGCCTTCAAGCGGGACGGGGCAGGCGTCCCCGCCGTCCACTCGGAGACGGCGGGGGGTGTCGTTCGCACGACCGAGCCGATACGCAACGTGGCTCCCCGGTAGAATGACCGCGACCGGTTAGCTGACGGTCAATGCCGGAAACGGGCCGCGTGCCGGAACGGGACCGTCTCACGCATCCGGCGTGGCCGGCCGGGGAGCGGGCGCGAAGACGAGGCGCTGGTAGACGAGACCGATGCCGATCAGGCAGCCGCCGAGCCCGAGGAAGGACAGCGCCCGCAGCGGCCCCTCCAGGCCTGAGAGGTCGAACAGGAACACCTTGAGCGTCGCCAGCCCCACCAGCACGGCGGAGGCCAGCCGCGCGGTCGCCGACCCGCGCAGGATGCCGTAGCCGAGGGCGACGAGGCCCAGGCCGAGCCATACCGCCGAGTAGGCGTACCACTCCGCCTGTCCGGTCTCCCGGTCGAGCCCGAGCCGCTCGCCCTGGAAGCCGTGGCGTACGGCAAGGCACAGGGCGAGGAAGCTCAGGGCCAGCCCCAGACCACCGGCCATGCGCACGAACCAGACGGGCCGCACGTCTTGTCCCGCTTGCCGCGCCGCCCGCGCCAGGGCGAAGGCCGCCGCCGCCGGCAGGGCGTAGGCGAGCACGGCGTCGTTCAGGATGAGCCCGCCCGTGACTGGCTCGTCGGTCAGGAGCGGGTTGGCGGCGAGCCCGAGGCCGAGCGCGCCCTGGAACAGGGCGAGGCAGGCGAAGGCGAGGCCAGCAAAGCGGATCACCGGCGAGGCCGAGGGCCCGGAGAACCGCACCAGCACCAGGGAGAAGCCGAGGGCGGTCAGCGTCGTCAGACCCTGTTCCAGCACGCTCGTACCTGGATCGGCCAGGGTGCCGCCATGGAGCGTGTGACGGATCTCCAAGAAGACGAACAGGCCCGAGAGCAGAAGGCTCAAGGCCTGCGCTACCTGCTCCGGGATGTCCGCCGGGCGATCCGGTCGGCGGATCGCCCAGGCGGCAAGGCCGAAGCACAGGGCCGGCAGGCCGTAGGCGGTCACGAGCCCGTTGAGGATGAGCCGGTCCGACAGGCCGCCCTGGATCAGCGCCGGATCCCAGGCGAGCCGCGCGGCGACGATGACGGCCAGACCTGCCACGCACCAGCGCAGGGCCGGGATATCGAGGCGCCGGGCGATCAGGCCGGTGGCGAGCGCCGCCCCGGCGAGGGCCGGCGTCAGCGAGCCGCCCGCGAGGGCGAAGACGAGGCCGAGGCACAGGCTCGCCACCGCCGCCGCGGCGAAGGCGGCGAGCCCGAGGGTGAGGGCCGGGGAGGGGGTCGCGTCACCCTGCCGTCGGCACAGGACGGCAAGACCGCAGAATCCGGCGGCCAGTGCCCCCGCGGCGGCGGCGAAGTCCGGCGCCACCGCGCCGCCCGCGAGGCGCAGATAGGCCAGGGCGAGTGCCACGAGGGGCGCCCCCGCCGCGCCCGCCGCGAAGGCCAGCGCGGTGACGTAGGGCAGGCGGCTGGCCCCCAGGAGCCGCAGCGCGCCGAGACCCGCGACCGCGAGCGATCCGGCCAAAGCCAGTGCCAGCAGCAAGCCGGGATGATCCGTGCCGGACCAGAGGAAGAAGAAGGGGGCGTTCAAAGGCTCGGCCGCCTCCGGCCAGAGCACGAGGGCGCCGGCGAGCGTCAGGGCCGCGACGACGCCCCCTGCGGCGGCGGGCGCGGCGACGAACCCCGCAAGCGCGGGCAGCACGATCGCCGCCAGGGCAGCGGCGGCCCAACCCAGGCCGCCGCCCGCATGCGCCGTCAGGCCGAGCACCGCCAGCGCCACGCCCCCCGTCACCGTGAGGGCGAGGGCGGCGAAGCGGTCGAGGCGCGCTTGCTCATCGGGCACGCCGCGCCCCGGCAGGACGGCGAAGACGAGGATCGCCAGCGCCTGCTGCAGCACGAGGTGAACCTGCACGGCGACACTCTCACCGGGCAGGACGGTGAGGAACAGGGCCCAGGCCGCCGCGCCGACGCCGCCCGCCACCGCGAGCGCACGCCAGCCCTTCAGCCAGGCGAAGGCGTAGGCGCTGCCTGCCACCACAGGCAGGTAGAGGGCGAGCGGCCAAAGGCTCGTCCCCCCGCCCCCGACGAGAAGCGGCGTGGCGAGCGCCCCGACAAGGCCGATCCCGGCGAGCGCCGGCCCGTGCAGCAGGGCGGCGACCATGGCGGCGAGGCCCGTCGCCGCCAATCCCGCGAAGGCCAGGCCCGGCCCGATGAAGCCGTAGAGGGCGTGCGCGGCGTAGACCGCGCCGAACAGGCCGACCGTGCCGGCGGCGGTGACCATGGCCGGCACATCGGGCCAGATCGGAGGCACGGGCTCCGATCCGCGCAGGCGCCGTCGCAGGAACTCTCCGAGCCCGACGAGGCCGAAGGCGAGGGCAAGAGCGCCCGCGATACGCACGCCCGGCCCGAACAGGCCGCGCTCGGCCGAGTAGCGCACGAGCAGCACCGCGCCGAAGGCGAGGGCGAGGCCGCCGACCCACACGGTCCAGCGGGTGCCGAAGCGCTCCTCGATGGAGGGGGCGGGGGCCGAAATCGGCCGCTCCCGTGCCACGGCTGGAACGGCACCGCGCGGCGGTGCGGGCGGGGAGACGGGCGACGGAGCGGGTGGCACCGCTTCAGGCGCCGCTTCCGGACGAACCGGCTCCGGCGCAGGGATCGGGGCTGCGATGGGCTTGGCGCCGGCGATCGGACGCGCCTCCACCAGAGCGAGGCGCCGCTCGAGCACCCGGATATGGTGGCGCTGCCGCAACGCCAGCAGCAGGCCGGCCGGACCGGACAGCGCGAGCGCCAGCACGATCAGTGCCGCGCTCAGGAAAAAACTATCGTCCATAGGCCGACCGTCCGATACGGGAGCGGCGAAGCTAGAGCGCATTCCGACGACGTGAAAACCGGTTCGTCGAAAGAATGCGCGTCAAAACAAGGATCTAGAGACGCCGGCCTGATGCAATCAGGTTGGATACGGCTCTAGCCTCGTTTCCGGCCCTTACGGGTGCGGGGGCTCACACGCTCGTGAAATCGCGGTGTCACGATTCCTACGGATCGCGCGATCTTGCAAATGCTTGGCGGTTCAGGTGTTCGCAGCGGATGCCCGCGCGATGCCGCCTCAGCGAACGAAGGCGAGATGAAGACGGCAACCCTCGCGTTCGACGACGGCGCAACGACAATCGATCTTCAGGCAGTCGATGGATAAGCGCACAGAATCAGGAACGACGACACCTGGGCCAACCTCAACATCGACACCATCGGGTGTCTCATCCCAAATGAGACATCCGATATCATTGCGACTCCCTGAGGATGAAATCAGTCCTACTTTGAAAGCGTCCTGCAGAAATAAGTCACGGTAACCTGCTAACATCGGTTAACTCCGCGATTGTTTCAGATCCGCGTCCAAACTTTACGGTTAATAACCACTGAAATCACGCGGAAAATGATTACTTGAAGTACAAAAAATCTGTTGCACAACGGGCAAGTTCATGGAAGCCGACCAGGGAGTCCCAATTCGTTCTTCAGCTAAGTGCTTCTCATTCTGGTCTTTCGGCGCCATGACGGTCACACGACGCGCGCCCATCGAGAGAGGGAATCGGGGCATCGGGCCTGCCCCACGCGGAACCGCTGCCGGCCGAAGGCCCGCGCCGTCCACGTCAATCGTCCGGCCGCCGCGCCCAGCGACTTGACCCGCCCCGGCAGGAGCCTCACCATTCAGTCTACGCGCGTAGACTAAGGTACAAGAGGCGTGGCGACAGGCCGGTTGGCGAGCATCCCGTTCTTCAAGGAACCGGGTGTCGATCTCTCCCCATTCGAGACGCGCTGCCACTGGCGGCGCTTCGACGAGAACGAGACGCTCGTCGATTACGACGACATCTCCACCGACGTGTATTTCCTCGCCATGGGGGAAGTACGCATCCTCAACCGGTCACAATCCGGCAAGGAGGTCATCCTCGGCGAGATGCGCACCGGCGCCTTCTTCGGCGAGTTGGCGGCGCTGGATGGCATCGGCCGTTCGGCCAACGTCACGGCGCTCACCCGCGGCGAGGTCTGCGTGGTGCCCGCCCCCGTCTTCCGCCAGATCGTGTTCGCCTCCGAGGCCATCGCCGACCGGCTGTTCCGCCTGCTCGCCAAGCGGGTGCGTGAGTTGAACACACGGCTGATGGAGCACGCGCTGCTCGACCTGCGCCACCGTCTCTACGCCGAACTGTTGCGCCTCTCCGTGCCGCGGGCCGGGCAGGGGAGCGATTCCGTGGGCGAGCGGGTGGTGACGCCGCCGCCCTACCACCACGTGCTGGCCGCCCGCATCGGATGCCGCCGGGAGCAGGTGACTCGCGAGTTCACGGTGATGGCGGGCGAGGGCCTGATCGACCGTACGCGCGGCGCCCTCGTCATCCGCCGCCCCGACCTGTTGGAGGCTCGGGTGCAGGAGGCGCTGCGCGAGGACGCCTGAGGCGTTCCGAGGCGCAGCTTCTCAGGGCAGGCTTCCCAAGGTACGTCGCCGAGATCCGTCGCGGCACCGGTTCGAAGATCCATCTTGCACGCAAGCACTCCCCTTCCGAACCAGAGGCTCCGCCTGGAGCGGGTCACCAAGCGCTTTTCCGCGCAGACGGCCGTCGATGCGGTCTCCCTCGACCTCGCGGAAGGTGAGTTCTTCTGTCTGCTTGGGCCGTCCGGATGCGGCAAGAGCACCCTGCTGCGGATGGTGGCGGGGTTCGAGACCCCGGATTCCGGCACGATCCGCCTCGGCGAGACCGATCTGACGGCGCTGCCGCCCCACCGGCGACCGGTCAACATGATGTTCCAGTCCTACGCGCTGTTCCCGCATATGAGCGTGGCGGCCAACCTCGCCTACGGCTTGAAGGGTCTGGGCCTGAGCCGGGCGCAGGCCGCCGGGCGGCTGAAGGATCTCCTCCGGCTCGTGCGGCTCGAAGGCTTCGAGGGGCGCCGCCCCGACACACTCTCGGGCGGCCAGCGCCAGCGGGTGGCCCTAGCCCGCGCACTCGCCCGCGAGCCGCGCCTCCTGCTTCTCGACGAGCCGCTCGGAGCACTCGACCGCGCCCTGCGCGAGGAGACGCAAGCGGAATTGCGGGCGATCCAGCGGCGGCTCGGCACGAGCTTCATCGTCGTCACCCACGATGCCGCGGAAGCGATGGCACTCGCCGACCGGATCGGAGTCATGGAGCGTGGACGCCTCGTGCAGGTGGGGCCAGCGCGCGCGCTCTACGAGAGACCGGCAAGCCGCTACGTCGCGGGCCTGCTCGGCGACGTGAACCTGATCGACGGCCGTCTCGGGCGGGCCGAACCCGGCGGAATCCGCAGCGTCGAGACGGCTCTCGGCATCCTGCGCGCGAGCGGCGAGGGCGAGGCGGGCAACGCGGTGGTGATCGCGGTTCGGCCCGAGCGTCTGATCGTGCGCGGGGAGGGGGCCTCCGATGGGTTGTCCGGCCTTCTGACCGAGGCGACCTTCCTCGGCGACCGCATCCGCTACCGAGTCGAGATGGCGAACGGCACGACGTTACGCGCCTCCGCCGCCCTGCCGGCACCCGGCCCGATCCCGGCCATCGGCAAGACCGTCACCCTCGAGGTGCCCGCCGAATCCGCGTGGATTCTGCCGGCATGAGCGGGCTCTCTGAGCGTCTGGGCCGTGGTCTCGTCCGGGGCTTGCCGCTGCTGTGGCTGGCTTTGTTCTTCCTCGTGCCCTTCGCGGTGACGCTGAAGATCAGCTTCTCCTCGCCAGCCACCGCGCAGCCGCCCTACCTGCCGGTGCTCGAATGGGATGGCGGCCTGGAGGGATGGCGCGAGTTCTTCGAGGCGCTCGACTTCCAGAACTACCAGATGATCGCGGCCGACGCGCTCTACCGCGATGCCGCTCTCTCCTCGCTGGGCTATGCCGCGCTCGCCACCACGATCCTTGTCCTGATCGGCACGCCGACGGCCTACGCCATGGCCCGCGCCTCGGCGCGCTGGCAGCCGATCCTGGTGGCGCTCGTCATCGTGCCGTTCTGGACGAGTTTTCTGATCCGGGTCTATGCCTGGATCGCGATCCTGAAGCCCGAGGGACTGCTCAACGCGGCCCTCCTGAAACTCGGCCTGATCGCCGCGCCGCTGCCGATCCTCGATTCGCCCTTCGGCGTGCTGATCGGTCTCGCTTACGCCTACCTGCCCTTCATGGTGCTGCCCCTCTACGCGGTGATGAGCCGGCTCGACCCGGCGCTCACCGAGGCCGCCGCCGATCTCGGCGCCTCGCGGGCGCGGGCCTTCTTCACCGTCACCCTGCCGCTCAGCCTGCCCGGCCTCGCCGCCGGGGCGCTCCTCTGCTTCATCCCGATGGTCGGCGAGTTCATCATCCCCGATCTGCTCGGCGGCTCCGACACGCTGATGCTCGGGCGCGTGCTGTGGAGCGAGTTCTTCTCCAACCGCGACTGGCCGCTCGCCTCCGCCGTGGCGGTGCTGCTGCTGATCCTCGTGGTCGGCCCCGTGGTGCTGTTTCGCGAGGCCGAGCTGCGCCGCGAGGAAGCGGCGGAGGGGGGAAGGCGATGAGCCTCTTCGCCCGCACGGCGCTCGCCCTCGCGCTGGCCTTCCTCTACGCGCCGATCCTCGTGCTGGTCGCCTATTCCTTCAACGATTCGAAGCTCGTGACCGTCTGGGGCGGGTTCTCGACGCGCTGGTACGGGGTGCTGTTCCGGGACGGGCCGCTGATCGCCTCGGCACTCGTCTCGCTCAAGGTCGCCGTCCTGTCGGCCGCGATCGCCGGGGTGCTCGGCACATGCGCGGCGCTGGCGCTCGACCGGCACGGGCGTTTTTGGGGACGCGGCGCCTATACCGGGCTGCTCTACGCGCCGATGGTGATGCCGGAAGTCATCACCGGCCTGTCGCTGCTGCTCCTCTTCGTCGGCATCGGCCTCGACCGGGGCATCGCGACCCTCGTCATCGCGCATGCGACCTTCGCCACAGGCTTCGTCGCGGTGGTGGTGGGTGCGCGCCTGAAAGGGCTCGACCGCTCGCTGGAGGAGGCTGCCGCCGACCTCGGCGCGGGGCCGGCCCGCGTCTTCCTCAGTATCACCCTGCCGCTGATCGCGCCCTCCGTCGCCGCCGGGTTCCTGCTCGCCTTCACCCTGTCTCTGGACGATCTCGTGATCGCGAGCTTCGTCTCGGGGCCCGGCGCCACCACCCTGCCAATGCGGATCTACAGCCAGGTCCGCCTCGGGGTGAACCCGGAGATCAACGCCGCCTCGACCCTGATGATCGCTGCCGTCGGCCTCGTGGTGCTGGGGGCCTCATGGCTGACCGGGCGCAAGGGCACGGCGGTCTAGAGCATCGTCCCGAAAGGTGGTTGCCGGCTTTCGGAAAAAGACGATGCAAAAGCAATGGGCTAAAGCATCGTCCTGGATCCGATATCCAGGATGATGCTTTAGCGATGGTCGCGCCCCGTCTCCCACTGTGCTAGCCCGCAATCCATGTCGAGCGATGCGCCGCGGGGCGTCTTCATCACCTTCGAGGGCGGCGAGGGGGCGGGCAAGTCCACCCAGATCGCGCGACTCGCCGAGACCTTGCGAAGGGTGAGCGGGCGCGAGGTCGTGACCACCCGCGAGCCCGGCGGGACGGACCGGGCGGAAGCCCTGCGGGCGGCGCTGTTGCGGGGCGTGGCCAAGCCTTACGGGCCCTTCGCCGAGGCGCTGATGTTCGCCGCCGCCCGCATCGACCACATCGAGAATTTGATCAGCCCGGCCCTGAGCCGCGGCGCGATCGTGCTGTGCGACCGCTTCTCCGACTCGACCCGCGCCTATCAGGGCGCGGCCGGCGGCCTCGATCCGGCGCTGATCGACAGCCTGGAGCGGGTGACGCTCGAGGATTTGCGCCCCGACCTCACCCTGATCCTCGATCTGCCGCCCGAGGCCGGCCTCGCCCGGGCACAGCGGCGCGGGGCGGGCGAACCGGCCGACCGCTTCGAGGCCGAGGGCATGCGGTTCCACGAGCGTCTGCGGACGGCCTTCCGCGGCATTGCCGAGGCCGAGCCGGAGCGCTGCCGCGTCATCGACGCGGATCTCGGACCCGATGCGGTCGAGGCCGCCATCGCCGCCGCCATCGCCGCCCGGTGGCCGGATCTGCTGCCAGCCGCGGGAGAAGGGCAGGGGGAAGTGGGTAAGGAGCGGGAAGGACAAGGTCATGCGGCCTGATTCCACCCGGACCGCCCGCGACGCCCGCACCGAGGCCGAGGCGGGCGATCTCGCCCACGTCCCGCGCCCGCGCGAGCAGACCCGCCTCCTCGGGCACGCTCACGCGGAGGCCGCCTTCGCGGGGGCGCTCGCCGCGGGCCGGCTCCATCATGCGTGGCTGATCGGTGGTCCCGCGGGCATCGGCAAGGCGACGCTGGCCTACCGGGTCGCGCGCCGGCTCGTAGCCGACCCGCGCACGCTCCCCTCCCCCGATTCCCTCGACGTACCGGAGGACCACCCGGCCGCGCGGCAGGTGACGGCCCTTTCGCACCCGAATCTGGTGGCACTGCGCCGGGTCCAGGCGCCGGGCGCCAAGACGCTGCCGACCCGCATCTCGGTCGATGCCGCCCGCGAGGCGCTCGCCCTGTTCGGGGCCACCGCGGGCGGGGAGGGCGGCTGGCGCGTCTGCATCGTCGACAGCGCCGAGGATCTGAACGCCAACAGCGCCAACGCGCTCCTGAAGATGATCGAGGAGCCGCCGCCGCGCGCCATCTTCCTTATCGTCTCTCACGCGCCGGGCCGCCTGCTGCCGACGATCCGCTCGCGCTGCCGGGCGCTGGCGCTGCGTGCGCTGCCCGAGGCGGACGTGCGCGCGGTGATCGAGGGGTTTCCGGCGCCCTTCCCCCGGCCCGAGCCGGCGGCTCTGGCGCGCGCCGTCTCCCTCTGCGAAGGCTCGGTCGCCCGCGCGGTGGCGCTCCTCGACCCCGCCACCGCCGCGGTCGAGGCCGAGGTTTCGGCCCTTCTCGCCGGGCTGCCCGAGCCGGACGGGCGGCGCGTGCTCAAGCTCGCCGAAACGCTCGCCGGCCGCGACGCCGAACCCTTGCTCGCCACGGTGCTCGATGCGATGCAGCGCCACGTCGCCGCCGAGATCAACCGGCGCAAGGGGGAGGGCCCGGCCTCTCTGCTGGCCCTGGTCGAGGCCGCCGAGCGCATCGCGTCCACGGCCCGCGAGGCAGCGATCTACAATCTCGACCGCCGGCCGCTGGTGCTCGCGGCCTTCCGGGAGTTGTCGGGCGCAACGCGGCGTCCGTCGCCGTCTTGATGAGCTGAAAAGGGCGCCTGCCGACTCGAGCGCAGGTCGTTAGATCAAGGCACCGATGAGGGTGGTGGCACCGATCAGGGCCACGCAGGCGCCGATTTGCACAAAACGAAAGATCTCGGCGGGCGGACGGCGGTTGTCGTTCGCGGCACGGCGGCATGAGCGCAGCATGTAAAGGTCAAGATTCGGCTCAGGGAGCTCGATCCACTGCTCCTCGGTCTGGCGAAGCTTGGCGACTGACATGCAAACCGTCCTCGAAGTCGTCGGCGAGGGTGGACCGACGCTTGTGGCCTACGCTGGGATCTTACCGGCCGGTCGCAGCGCTGCCGAGGATTAACCCGATGATCCCGGCCGTGTCCATGCAGAATAAAGCAATTCACTGAGCATTATAGCACCATAATGCAAAATGCTCGGGTCTCAGGCTTCGCAGCGCCCGACACATGCATCCAGCGAATATCTGGCATTTGGTGCTTGGTATACCAGAAAGGCCTGTTTGGTGGCACATACGCTGCAACGCAACAAACCGCACGGGATGCCCCCCATGATCTCCCTGGCTCTGCTCGCCGCCCTCACTGCCGGTGTCGCCAACATCGCTCTGGTCACCCTGGTGGCCAACCGTCTGGGTCCGAAGGCCGATACCGCTGCTGCCGGCGAGTTCGTGGCTGTCGGCGGGGCCGCGCCTGCTTCCGCGAAGCGCGCTGCCGTCAGGATCGGCAACGAGAACGTCCTGCCCGTCGCCGCCCAGCGCGCCGCCTGAGCGTCCTCGACCCCGCAAGAGCACGTGTTGTCAAAGAGCCCTGCCGGGTCCCGGCAGGGCTCTTTTGCGTCCTCAAGGGAGCCCGGCTTCGGGCCGAGCGCCGACGGCGCGATACCCGGCAGGCCGGTTGCGTCGCGGGACGTTGCGCGCCACAAGGCATGACAGTCCGACCCCTGCACCCGGGACAACTTCTGACGTGAGCGCGAGCGAGAAGGCGAACGAGCCCTTCCTCATCACCACGGCGATCTCCTACCCCAACGGCGCGCCGCATATCGGCCACGCCTACGAGGTGATCGCCACCGATGCCATCGCCCGCTTCCACCGCCTCGACGGGCGCGACGTGCTGTTCACCACCGGCACCGACGAGCACGGCCTCAAGATCCAGCAGACGGCGGCCAAAGCCGGCGTGACGCCGCGCGCCTTCGTCGACGACATGGCCGGGCGCTTCAAAGCGGTGGCCGACCGGCTCGACTGCACCTACGACCGCTTCATCCGCACAACGGAAAGCCAGCATTACGCCGCGGCCCAGGAGCTGTGGCGGCGGATGGAGGCCAACGGCGACATCTACCTCGCCAAATATGCCGGCTGGTACTCGGTGCGCGACGAGGCCTATTACGACGAGGCGGAGACCGCGCTCGGCCCCGACGGCAACCGCCGCTCGATCAAGACGGACACGCCCGTCGAGTGGATGGAGGAGGAGAACTACCTCTTCCGTCTCTCGAAGTACCAAGAGCCCCTGCTCAAGCTCTATGCGGAGCAGCCGGACTTCCTCAGCCCCGAGACGCGGATGAACGAGGTCGCGAGCTTCGTGCGCTCCGGCCTCAAGGATCTTTCGATCAGCCGCACCACCTTCGATTGGGGCGTGCCGGTGCCGGACCGGCCGGGCCACGTCATGTATGTCTGGGTCGATGCCCTGACCAACTACCTGACGGTGACGGGCTTTCCCGATGCCGGGGCAGCCAACGCCCGGTTCTGGCCGGCGAGCCTGCACATCATCGGCAAGGACATCGTCCGCTTCCACGCGGTCTACTGGCCGGCCTTCCTGATGTCGGCCGGGCTGCCGCTGCCCAAGCGCGTCTTCGGCCACGGCTTCTTTCTCAGCCGCGGCGAGAAGATGTCGAAGTCGCTCGGCAACGTGGTCGATCCGCTCGATCTCGTCGGCACCTACGGCGTCGATCCGGTGCGCTACTTCCTCCTGCGCGAGGCGCCCTTCGGCGGCGACGGCAATTACGACCACGAGGCGATCATCAACCGCATCAACGCGGACCTCGCCAACGACCTCGGCAATCTCGCCCAGCGCTCGCTCTCGATGATCGCCAAGAACTGTGAGGGCACGGTGCCGGCGCCCGGCGCCTTCACCCAAGCCGACGAGCGCCTGCTCGCCGCCGCCGCAGCCCTGCCGGAGAGGGCGCGGGAGTTGATGCAGAACCTCGCCCTGCACGCGATCCTGGCCGAAATCTGGACCGTGGTCGGCGAAGCCAACCGCTACTTCGCCTCCGAAGAGCCGTGGAAGCTGCGCAAAAGCGATCCGGCGCGCATGAATACGGTGCTCTACGTCACGATCGAGACCCTGCGCCGGGTCGGCCTGATGGTGCAGCCCTTCGTGCCGACGGCGGGTGCCGCCTTGCTCGACCTGCTCGCCGTGCCGGTGAACGAACGCAGCTTCGCCTTTGCCGGCGCCGAGCACAGCCTGCAGGGCGGCACGGCGCTGCCCGCCCCGGCCCCGATCTTCCCCCGCTTCGAGAAGCCGGAGGCGGCGGCCTGACGCGGCCGCTTCCCCGCATCGCTCACCCCGAAAAGAATTCGCCGAAGAGACCATGCTGGTCGACAGCCACTGCCACCTCGATTTCCCGGACTTCGCGCAAGACATTCCGGGTGTGATCGCCCGCGCGGCCGAGGCCGGCGTGACGCGCCTGCTCACCATCTCGACGCGGGTCGCCAAGGCCGACAGCTACCGCGCGCTCGCCGAGGCGAACGCGGCGGTGTGGTACACGGTGGGCACCCACCCGCACGGCGCCGCCGAGGAACCGGACGTGCCGGCCGACACCATCGCCGCCCTGGCCGAGGCCCCGCGCTGCGTCGGCATCGGCGAGGCGGGACTCGACTACCATTACGAGGACGCCGCACCGGAGGTGGTGCAGGAGCGGGTGCTGCGCGCCCATATCGGGGCCGCCCGCCTCTCCGGCCTGCCGCTGGTGATCCATTCCCGCGACGCCGACGCGCATATGGAGGCGGTGCTCACCGACGAGATGGCCAAAGGGCCGTTCAAGGCGGTGCTGCACTGCTTCTCGTCCGGTGCGCGGCTCGCTGAAGTCGGGGTCGAGCTCGGCCTGTCGGTCTCGTTCTCCGGCATCGTCACCTTCCGCCGCTCGGACGCCCTGCGCGACATCGCCCGCAGCGTGCCCCTCGACCGCATCCTGGTCGAGACCGACGCGCCGTTCCTGGCGCCCGAGCCGCACCGGGGCCGGCGCTGCGAGCCGGCCTACACCGCCGACACCGCCCGCGTGCTGGCCAAGGCACTCGGCCTGCCCTTCGAGGATTTTGCCGCGCGTACGACGGCCAACTTCTACCGGCTGTTCTCGAAGGCCGCGGCGATCGAGGGTGTCAGCGTATGATGATGGGGGAGGGCGCATGGCGAGTCTGACCCTGCGCATCCTCGGCTGCGGCTCGTCCGGCGGCGTGCCGCGGGTCGGCTACGGCTGGGGCGCCTGCGACCCGTCCGAGCCGCGCAACCGCCGCCGCCGCTGCTCGCTGCTGGTGGAGCGCCGACAAGGGGCCGGCAACGGGCAAGGGGAGGGGGCCACGACAGTGCTGGTCGATACCTCGCCGGACCTGCGCGAGCAGCTCATCGATGCCGGCGTCACCCGCCTCGACGCCCTGCTCTACACCCACGCGCATGCCGACCACACCCACGGCATCGACGACGTGCGCCCCCTCGTCATCCACATGCACCGGCGCATCCCGGTCCATGCCGATCCCCTCACCCACGCGCTGCTGATCAAGCGCTTCGGCTACGCCTTCGAGACGCCGCCGGGGAGCCTCTACCCACCGATCCTCGACCTGCACGAGATGAGGACGGACGAGCCCCTGACCATCGACGGCGGGGGCGGTCCGATCAAGGCGGACGCCTTCGCGATGGAGCACGGCAACGAGATCGCGCACGGCTTCCGCTTCGGCCCCGCCGCCTACGCGCCGGACGTGAGCCTGATGCCGGAGGCGGCCAAGGCCCGCCTGCACGGCCTCGACCTGCTCATCATCGATGCCCTGCGCGAGACCCCTCACCCGTCGCACTACTCGGTCTCGGACGCGCTCGCCCTGATCGAGGAGGTGGCGCCGCGCCGCGCCATCCTGACGAACCTCCACACCGATCTCGACTACGCGACGCTGGCCAAGAAGCTGCCGGGACACGTGGTGCCGGCCCATGACGGGCTGACGGCGACCGTCGATCTCTAGAGCATCGTCCTGGATATCGGATCCAGGACGATGCTCTAACTTTTTACCTTTGCATCATCTTTTTCCGAAAGCCGGCAACCACCTTTCGGGATGATGCTCTAGAGACGATCAGGGCCTTACGGTCCGCATCTCCGGTCGGAAGAACAACCCGGATTTCAGGCTGTCGCCGATGCGATGCGCCCGCTCGACGATCTCTCCCGCGATCTCCGGCACGAAGACCTCCGCGGCCGTCTCCTCGAACAGGCCGAGCCAGCGCGCGAAATGCGCAGGGTTGATCCCCTCGATGCCGAGATGGCGGCCGAACGGGTTGCCCTTGTAGCGTCCGGTCTTGAGCAGCACCGAGGACCAGAAGTCGCGGATCGTGGCGAGATGGCGCGGCCACGCCGCGTCCGGGATCTTGGCCGCGAAGACGGGGCCGATCAGCGGATCGCGGCGCACCCGGGCGTAGAAGGCGTCGAGGAAGACGGCGAGCGCCGCCTCGGTGAGTTCGGCCTGCTTCATGCAACAGCGCGAGATGCAACAGCACGGGGAGGGGGCTTCATGGTCGCGAAAGCCACCCCTGCCCCGGTCAGTTCCGGGCGAGCGAGGGCTGGATTAGGCCGGCGCCGACGAGGATCTGGGCGGCGGCGGCCTTGGCGAGCTGGCGGTAGCCGGCATCGGTCATGTGAAGGCCATCGGGGCCGATCATCTGGGCCGGGGTCAACAGGCCGTGCGAGACCCAGGACTGCATCAGGGCGCGGCGGCGGATCACCGGCACGCGGAGTTCTGTGGCCAGCGCGTGCAGGGCCTCGCCGTACCGCTCGGCGCCGTCCATGCCCGAGAGCTTGCTGCACCATTGCTGATCCATCAGCACCACGTCGGCCCCCGTGGCGCGGATCGCCAGGATGCCCGCACGGGTCAGTTCGACGAAGCGCTCCAGCGGCACCCCGGCGAGCGGATCGTTGCTGCCGGTCTGCCAAACCACCAGGTCCGGGCGCTCGGCCAGCACGTCGCGCTCCAGGCGCCGCGCCATCGCCTCGGCGGTGTCGCCGCCTTTGCCGCGATTGATCACGGTGATCGAGCGCCGGCTCGATGCGCCGATCTGGAGGCGCTCCTCCAAATCGCGCTCGAGCAGGGCAGGGTAGGCCATGGCCGGGGACGAGGCACCCGCCCCTTCCGTCGAGGAGGAACCGAAGGCCACGATCCGTACGTCGCCGTCGCGCCCGAGCTGTGAGGCGAGCCGCGCCAGCTTCGTCGGCAGGCGCTCGACGGAGGCCGGCATCTGCGGCGCGACGATCGGCGGCGCATCGGGCTGCGCGCAGGCGCCGGACAAGCCGAGCGGACCGGCGAGGGCGGTGGCGAGGAGGAGACCGAAGAGCGGGCGGTGGAACATGTCGAAACGTCTGGCAGCTGATTCTGTTTCCCGATGTCTCCGGCTGTTGCCCGACGATTGTGACGATTGCGAGAGCTTCGCCCCGATCCGGTGTGCTGCGGGCCGAGTCGGCATCGAAGAGCCGAAAACCGGGAAATTGCCGGGGATTTATGGTTAATGGATGCCTACCACGGGACCTGCGCCCGCCATCATGTTCCATAATATATCTTATGCGAACAGCTTCGATGGGCTTTGGGAGCTGTGACCGGGTGCCTCACCATGGCTTGAATCGGCGCCGGCACCATGGTGAACGCATGAGCCTGTGTTGGGCTTGCGCCTCATCCAAAGGCGCCCTGCCCGGTCCGGCCGCGATCGATCGAGACCGTTCTGTCAAGCGGCGGTCGGACCGGTGGCGAAGACGAGGCGGACCACCGTGCCGCTCTCGCTGGCGTAGGTCAGCGTGCCGTCGAGCTGGCCGGCGAGTCCCTGAACGATCCGGAAGCCGAGACTGCGGCTCGTGGCGGGATCGAAGGTTGCGGGGATCCCTGGCCCGTTATCGGCGATGCTGAGCGACGCCTGCCCGGCTTCGAGGGTTTCGAGCCGGATGGTGATGGTGCCGCGCTCGGTCCCGTGGAAGGCGTGCTTGAGGGCGTTCGTCACCACCTCGGCCACGAGGAGCGACAGGGTGGTCAGGCGGGCGAGATCGAGGCGCACGGGAGGCCCATCGACGAGGCAGACGATGTTGCGCGCGCCCGTTGCGTCGAGCAGGTCGGAGCAGAGTTCCTGCAGGTACTGACCCACGGGCTGGTCGGCCCGCGCGGGGTCGTAGAGGCGGCGATGGATGCGCGCGATCGTCTGCAGCCGGGCCTGCGCCTCATCGAAGACGCCGGCCGCGTCCTGCGGATGGTCGATGACCTTGCGCTTCTGAAGGGCGAGGAGAGCCGCCACGAACTGCATGTTGTTGGCGACGCGGTGCTGCAGCTCCTGGAACATGGTGCGCTGCTGCTCGTAGAGCTGCGCGCTCACCGCCCGCTCTGCGCTCAGCCGTTCGCCCGCGACGCGCATCAGGTGGATGAGCGCGATGTCGACCGTGACGATGAAGGCATAGAAGCCGAGCGCCAGGGCGGTCTGCGCATCGAGCAGGAAGATGTTCGCCTCGCCGATGAAGAAGTACCACGCGGCGAGCCCCGAGAGCACCGCGCAGACGATCCCCGGCCGCAGGCCGAAGAAGAACGTCGTCAGGATCACCGCCGGAAAGAAGGTCAGGAACGGAAAGCCCGGTGGCAGCACGTCGTTGAGCGCGTGACGCAGGACGATGGCAATCCCCGTCGCGCCCAGGGCTGCGACGTCGCCGAACCACGGCGGCGCAGGCAGCCGTCCGGCGGCAGGGGCGAGAGAGGACGGCATCTGGAGGGGGAGGATCCGAAATGTGATTCGGACGAACTTTAGCTGGTTTTCAGTCTCGATCTGTGTCCTGCCGACCGCGGTGCAGGTTTTTCCGCCCGTCGTTCGGGCCAGGGCGGATGAAATAACGCTCGCCCCTCGGGGCCGTGCCCGATCGCACTGCAATCGCGCACGGTTCCACATCCGTTTTCTTCACCGCCTTTGCACGCCCAGCGGGCATCCCTTTCGGCGCACAGGGATCTATTTCGGGATTGGCTGCGGCGGGAACAGTGCCCTCCCCCTCACCTATCGTTGTACTTGCCGCCGCCCCTCCCTGGCCCGCTTCAACGGCCCAGGGATCGTGCCGCGCGCCGCCCGGCGATCTCAGCGATGAGGATGCCGCCGAGAACGAGGAGCAGCGCTAGGGTCTCGGCTCCGCCGAAGGGTTCGCCCGCCAGCAGCACGGCGAGCGCCGCGCCGAAGACCGGCACGAGGTTCACGAACAGCCCGGCCCGGTTCGGGCCGATCAGCTCGACGCCACGGATGAAGGAAAGCTGCGCCAACAGCGAGGGACCGAGCGCAACGAAGGCGACGATGGCCCAGGCCGTCGCGGTGGTGGGCCAGATCGCGCGGCCGAGCGCCCATTCGGCGGCCAGCGGCGGGAGCGACGTGAGGAAGGCGGCCAGCGCCAGCGCGGTGAAGAAGGCGAGCCCCGAGACGGCGGGGCGCCCGGCGAGCGCCACGGTGTAGCCGGCATAGACGAGGCTTGCCGCGAGCATCAGCCCGTCGCCGAGGTTGAGGCCAAGATGCGCCAGCACGGCGAGATCGCCGTGGGTGGTCGCCACCGCGACGCCCACCAGGGTCACGGCCGCGCCGATCACCTGCCCTGCCCTCACCGGCACATGGCGCACGGCGAAGTTCAGCGCCATGACGAAGACGGGAACCGCCCCCTGGATCAGGGCGACGTTGACCGCGCTGGTATAGGTGCCGGCGGCGTAGAACAGGCTCGCGAAGATGGTGAAGCCGCACGCGCCCATCAGGAACAAGTAAGGCCAGCGCTGCACCAGCCGGTCTCGATCCGCCAGAATGGGGCGGCGTGCCACCACGAGCAGCACGGCGAAGGCGAAGGCCCAGCGCAGGGTGGTCAGCACCTGTGGCGAGACCTCCCCGACTGCCCATTTGCCGGCCACGGTGTTGCCCGCCCAGAGGAGGGTGGTCAGCGTCAGGATCGGGTAGGCTGCCGCGGAGGCGCGGGCGCCGGTGGTGCCTTGGGTCACGCTGGAAGATCCGTGTGCGAGGCTCGTTCCGGTCCGATGCCATGCCGCGCCGGCCCCGGAATAGCCAGGGGAGGGCACGGCAGCTAGAGCATCGTCCTGGATATCGGATCCAGGACGATGCTCTAGCTTCTTGTTTTTGCATCATCTTTTTCCGCAAGCCGGCGACCACCTTTCGGGATGATGATCTAGTCGGTGAAGGGATCGCCCTCCCCCGCGGCCGGGTTCACCCTTTCGTCGGCTTGACGTTCCCCCGCGCCTGCCCGACTCCTCGCGCCGCACCGGAGCCGAACCCCTGCCCTGTTATCTTCCCTCGCGCCGCCACGCCGACCTCGGACCCGACTTCTACGACGTCGTGGCCCCGGCCGACTTCCCCTCGGCGATCCTGCGTTATCGCAATCAGGCATGGGCGCGGCGCGTCGGGCTCGACGATCTGTCGGACGAGGCCTGGATCGCGCATTTCGCGCGCTTCACACCCCTGCCCGGCTCGTTCGAGCACCCGCTGGCCTTGCGCTATCACGGCCATCAGTTCCGCTCCTACAACGCGGATCTCGGCGACGGGCGCGGCTTCCTGTTCGCGCAAGTCCACGACCGGCGCGATCGCCGGCTGCTCGATTTCGGCACCAAGGGCAGCGGCACGACACCCTGGTCGCGCGGGGCGGACGGGCGGCTCACCCTGAAGGGCGGCGTGCGCGAGGTGCTTGCCACCGCCATGCTGGAGGCGCTCGGCGTCGAGACCTCGAAGTCGTTCAGCCTGATCGAGACCGGCGAGGCGCTGGAACGGGGCGACGAGCCCTCTCCCACCCGCTCGGCGGTGCTGGTGCGGCTGTCGCATTCGCACCTGCGCATCGGCACCTTCCAGCGCTTCCAGTTCCTCGAACAGCCCGAGGCGATCGCCTGCCTCGTCGAGCACGTGGTCGAGACCTACTATCCTGGCATCCAGGAGGCGGACGCGACCGAGCGGGCGGCCCTGTTCTTCGAGGCGATGGTGGCGCGGGTGGCGCGGATGGGGGCGCAGTGGATGGCCGCGGGCTTCGTCCACGGCGTGCTCAACACCGACAACATCAACGTCACCGGCGAGAGCTTCGATTACGGCCCCTGGCGCTTCGCTCACGCTCACGATCCGGCCTTCACCGCGGCCTATTTCGACGAGTGGGGCCTCTACAGCTTCGGCCGCCAGCCCGAGGCGCTGTTCTGGAACCTGAGCCGGCTGGCCGATTGCCTGCTCGGCCTCGCGCCGAAGGAGCGGCTGGAAGCGGGGCTCAAGACCTTCGGCCCGGCGCTTCAGGATGCCTTCGCCGAGGCGATCCTGTTCCGGCTCGGCGTCACGCCCGAGCAAGGGGAAGGCGAGGGCGCGGTGCACCGGCTGGTGGGTGCGTTCTGGGCCTTCCTCGAGAAAAGCCGCGCGCCGTTCGAGCAGGTCTTCTTCGACTGGCGCGGCGGTCTGGCGAGCGAGTCCCGCGCCGCCCGGAGCCCGGCGGGCGAGCATTACGCCGGCGACGCCTTCCGCCCGGTCCACGCCGCGCTCCGGGCGATGCGGCCCTCGGCGGCGGCAAACCTTGACCATCCCTACTTCGCCCGCGAAAAACCCTGCACGATGCTGATCGACGAGGTCGAGGCGCTCTGGGCGCCGATCGCGGAGGCCGACGACTGGTCGGCGCTCCATGCCAAGCTGGCCGAGATCGAGACCATGGCCGAGGCCTATGGCACGCGTCCCCTCCCCCCGGAGACCTGAGGCGCGATGGGACAGCGTTTCGTTCTGCGGGGCCGCACCGCCCTCGTCACGGGAGCGGCGAGCGGCATCGGCGCGGCGCTGAGCCTCGCGCTGGCCGGACGCGGCTGCGCCCTGGCGCTGGCCGACTGCGACGCGCAAGGCCTCGCCGAGACGGCGCGCGCCGCCCGCGCTTCCGGCGTCACGGTCAGCGAACACGTCCTCGACCTCGCCGACCGCGAGGCGCTCATCGCCCTGCCGGAGGCGGTCCAGGCCCGTCACGGCGGTCTGCACCTCCTCGTCAACAATGCCGGCGTGGCGCTCGGCGGCCGGTTCGAGGACACGGATCCGGCCGACATCGACTGGCTGATGGACGTGAATCTGCACGCGGTGATGCGGCTGACCCATGCCTGCCTGCCGCTGCTGCGGGCCGCACCCCAGGCGCAGATCGTTAATCTGTCGAGCGTGTTCGGCATCATCGCGCCTGCGGGGCAGGCGGCCTATGCAGCGAGCAAGTTCGCCGTGCGCGGCTTCACCGAGGCGCTGCGCCACGAATATGAGGGCACCGGGCTCGGCGTGACGCTGGTGCATCCGGGCGGGGTCGCCACCGCCATCGCCCGCAACGCCCGCCGGCCCCGCCACCTCGATCCGCATGACGCCGCCCAGGCACATCTCGCCTTCGAGCGCCTTCTGACGATGAGCCCGGAGAAAGCCGCCGAGGCGATCCTGCGCGGAATCGAGACGCGGGCGCCCCGCGTGGTGATCGGCGCCGACGCCCGCCGCGCCCTGTTGATCCAGCGCCTGATGCCGGTGCGCTACTGGTCGCTGATCCGCCGCGCCGTTCGAGACACGTGACCATGGCAAGCCTGCGCGCCCACCTCTACGATCTCACCATCCGCCTCGCGGTGAAGGGGCGGCTCGGCGGCACCCACAACGTCTACGCGATCCGCCGCGCCTTCGAGGGCGCCCGGTTCCCGACGCCGGCCGGCGTCGCCTTCACGCCCGGCGAGGTCGGCGGCGTGCCCGGCGAGTGGGCGGAGGCCCAAGGAGCAAAGACGGAAGGCGCGGATGGGAATGGCGAGCGCCCCACCCTGCTCTACTGCCACGGCGGCGGCTTCATCGCCTGCTCGGCGCAATTGTACCGCCCGGTCACCGGGCGCCTCGCGCGAGCCGGCTTCCGGGTGTTCACGCCGGATTACCGGCTGGCGCCGGAGCACCCCTTCCCCGCCGCGGTCGAGGATTGCGCGCGCGTCTGGGCTGCACTCGCGAAAGCCGGCCCGGCGGTCGTGGCCGGGGATTCCGCGGGCGGCACCCTGGCGCTCACCACGATCATCGAGGCGCGCCGCCTCGGCCTGACCCCGCCCGCGGCGGCGGCCCTGTTCTCGCCGGCCACCGACCTGATCGGCCGCAGCGCCTCGTTCCGCACGAATGGGCGGCGCGACGCGATGTTCCGCCCCGAGGCGCTGATGCGGCTGGTTCCGGCCTATCTCGCCGGGGCGGACCCCGCCGACCCGCGCGCCTCGCCGATCGAGGCGGACTTTTCCGGGTTTCCCCCGCTCCTGGTCCATGTCGGCGCCCGCGAGATCCTGCGCGACGATTCCCTGCGCCTCGCCGAGAAGGCGAAGGCCGCGGGCGTGCCGGTCGACCTCACGGTGTTTCCCGTGGTGGCGCATGCCTGGCAGCTCGCCGAAAGCTTTCTGCCCGAGGCACGCCGCTCCCTCGACGGGGCCGCGCTGTTCCTGCACCGCGCCTTGGAAGCGAGCCCCCATCCCGAGATGGAGGCCACCGCGTGAGCGAGGCACCCCTCGATCTCGTCATCGTCGGCGCGGGCTTTTCCGGCCTCGCCATGGCGATCCGCGCGCGGCAGGCCGGGTTCAACCGCCTCCTCGTGCTGGAGAAGGCCGCGGGCGTCGGCGGCACGTGGCGGGAGAACACCTATCCGGGGGCTGCCTGCGACGTGCCCTCGCAGCTCTACTCTCTCTCCTTCGCGCCGAAATCCGACTGGTCGCGCCTCTTCGCGCCGCAGCCCGAGATCGAGGCCTATCTCGAAGGGCTGGTGGCGGAACACGGCCTCGCGCCGTTCCTGCGCCTGGAGACGTGCGTGAAACGGGCCGTCTTCGATGCGGCGGCCGGCCTGTGGCGGGTCGAGACCGACAGAGGCGTCGTCTCCGCCCGCGTGCTGGTCAGCGCGATGGGCGCGCTGCACCACCCGGCCCTACCCCGCCTCCCCGGCCTGGAGCTTTTCTCGGGACAAGCCTTCCACTCGGCGACCTGGGATCATGCCTGCGACCTGAGGGGTAAGCGCGTCGGCGTCATCGGCACGGGGGCGAGCGCGGTGCAGTTCGTGCCGGAGATCGTCGGGCGCGTCGCCCACCTCACCCAGTTCCAGCGCTCGCCCCCCTGGATCCTCCCCCGCGGCGACCGCCCGACCGGGCGCGGTCTCCGGCGGCTGATGCGGATCGCCCCTCTGCGCCGTCTCCACCGCGCCTCGCTGTTCTGGCGCCGCGAGATCGCGGCGCTCGCGGGCTTCACCCGCGTCTCGCGCGTGACGGCTTTGGCCGAAGCGTGGTCCCGTCGACACCTCGCGGCTTCGATCGCCGATCCGACGCTGAGACGAAAGCTCACGCCCGACTACCGGCTCGGATGCAAGCGGGTGCTGCTCTCCGACGACTACTACCCGGCGCTGGCCCGGCCCCATGCGAGCCTCGTCACCGCGCCGATCCGCGCTGTGCTGCCCCACGGCATCGTCACCGCCGACGGCACCGAGCACCCGCTCGACGTGCTGATCTTCGCCACCGGCTTCTCCCCCGGCGGCAGCGTTCTGCGCACGGAGGTGATCGGCCGGGACGGGTATAGTTTGCTGCAGGCGTGGAAGGACGGGGCGGACGCCTTCCGCGGCGTGTCGGTCGCGGGCTTCCCGAACTTCTTCCTGCTCCTCGGCCCTAATACCGGGCTCGGCCACAACTCGGTGCTGCTGATGGTCGAGGCGCAGGTCGCGCACGTGCTCGGCGCGCTGGACCGGCTGCGTGACCAGCCCGGCAGCGTGCTGGAGGTGCGCCCCGAGGCTCAAGCCGGCTTCCGCGCCGAGGTCGATGCGCGGATGCAAGACAGCATCTGGACGCGGGGCGGCTGCGGGAGCTGGTATCTCGACCGCTCGGGGCGCAACCGCACGCTCTGGCCCGGGACGGTCGGCGATTACGTGCGCGGCACCGAGCAGATGCGGGCGGAGGATTACCGGCTCACCGATCCTCCGGGGCACTGCCCTGGACCCACGAAAGGACTTGCCCTTTCGAAACTCTGATTATCTCGGCCCATCCTGCTTGCGCTCGACCTCCAGGCGTATGCCCCGGCCGGCGAGGAGGATTTCGGCGAGGAAGGCCAGGATCGCCAGGATGGTGCAGGCGAGCGCAAGGCCGAAGCAGGCGAACAGCACGGAGGCGGCGGAGGCGTCCCTAAGCGCGCCGACGAACAGAGTCAGCGCGGCCGCACCCGTCATCACGCCGCCGAGGCTCGCCAGCACCACGGCACCGTCGAGCAGGAGCGAGCGCTGGCGCAGGTAGGCGAGGCGGCGGGCCAGCGTCGCCCGCGCCGCCTCGTCCGCGCCGGGCAGGCTGGCCGAGAGCGCATCGACCTTGTCGGCGACGCGCCCGAGCCGGGTCGAGAACACGTTAAGCAGGGTCGCCAGGGCCGAGAGCAGGAAGGCCGGGGCGAGCGCCACTTGGATGATGTGGGCGATGCTGTCGGGATCGCCCGTCGCGGTCTGGAACATAGCGCCGGGCTCGTCTCAGGCCCGACGGGCGCGGCGCCGCTCGCGGAAGATGAGGGCGAGGTTGCGCAGGTAGATGAAGGTGGACAGCCCCTGCCCGATGATGATCACCGGCTCCCGGCGCACGAAGCCGTAGACCAGGGTCATCAGCCCGCCGATGATCGACAGGAACCAGAACGAGAGCGGCATCACGCTCTTGCCCGCCCGCTCGCTGGCGATCCATTGCAGGATGAAGCGCGAGCCGAACACGAGCTGCGCCCCGATGCCGAACACCAGCCAGAAATCGAAGCGGGTGACGAACACGTCGTAGAAGTAAGCCGGCAGGTCTTCGGCGAGCTGGATCAGCATGGGGTCACCGGCTCTCGCTGTGCGGGATTTCCTCGGCAAGCGGCGCTGGGCGCCGCCGCCGGATCAGCCACCACACCCCGGCCAGATCGAGGATGCCGACCCAGAGCCGGTCGAACATCCCGTACTTTGAGTGTCCGGTGAAGCGCGGCCGGTCCACCACGTCGCGGTGGACCACGCCGAACCCCTCGCGGGTGACGAGCGCGGGCATGAAGCGGTGGAGCGCGTCGAAATAGGGGAGCGTCAGGTAGACCTCCCGGCGAAACACCTTGAGCCCGCAACCGGTATCGCGGGTGGCATCCTTCAGGATCTTTCCGCGCACCCCGTTGGCGATCCGCGATTGGAACTGCTTCCAGGCTCCCTTCCGGCCGATCCGCTGCCCCTGGGCCAAGCCGGCCGTCGGGCCGCCCTGTTCGAGAGCGGCATAGAGCACGGGGATGAACGACGGATCGTTCTGGCCGTCGCCGTCGAGCGTGGCGATGACGGGCGCGCGGGCGCGCAGGACGCCGCTGCGCACCGCCCCGCTCTGGCCGCCGCCGCTTTCGTGGCGCACCACCCTGAGCCATGGATGCTTCGACCGGAGGCGCTGGAGCGTGGCCAGGGTGTCGTCGCTCGAGCCGTCATCGACGTAGATGACCTCGAAGGGTGCGAGGGTCCGGCAGGCATGGCCGATCTCGGCCACCAGGGCCTCGATGTTGCCGGCCTCATTCTTCACCGGCACCACCACGCTGAGGCGCGTGAGTTCGGACTCGGTCGTCATGCTCATGGTGTGGCGCCCGGCAGCGCGGCGTAGGCGGAGACCCCGACCGGCTTGCCGCCGTTGATGTTGAAGCCCGTGACGCGGCCGGCGGGGCGAAACGGCTGCCCGCCTTCGACCGCCGCGAATTCGGCGGCGAACCGGTCCTCGATCAGCACGAGGCGGCAACCCCCTTCGCGCAGGAAGGCGGCGGCCTCGGCGCCGGAATTCAGCATGGCCAGATCCGTGCCGACGGTGAAGACGAGGCTCGGCTCGCGAAGCCCGAGGCTTGCCACACGCGGCGCCTCGCAGGGCAGGGCGTCGCGGATCGCGGCGAGCCGCGGCGAGACCTTGAGGCTTTGCAGCACCGGCTGGGTCAGGCCGAACACGGCGCCCGACAGCACCACCGAGGTGGCGACGGCGAGCACAAGAGCGCCCTCTCTGGCGCCCTCCCCTGCCCCGCGGGCGAAGGCGGCCCAGGCGAGGCCGGCGAGGATGCAGGCGGCGAGCAGCAGCGGCAGGGCGGCCAGAGGCAGCGCGTGATCGAGACGCCACGCGGCGAGGCTCAAGGCCAGCGTCAGCCCGACCGGGATCAGCACGACGAGCCCCGCCACCCAGCGCGCGCCCGGACGGCGCGGATCGAGCCCGCCGCGTGACAGCGCCAGCACGGTGAGGATCGCCACCGCCGGCATCAGCGGCAGGACGTAATGCGGCAGCTTGGTCGGCACCGCCTCGAAGATCAGCCACATCGGCACGATCCAGGCCAGCAGCAGCGCCACCGCCTCCTCGCCCCGCCGTGCCCAGGCGAAGGGAAGGCTGAGGGCGGCGAAGGCCGCCCCCGGCCAGAAGGTGGCGAAGAAGGCGAGCGCGTAGGCGCCAGGCGGGCCCCAGTGCTTCTCGGCGCCGGTGCCGACCTTACCGAGCATGTCGCGCCCCACCGCCTCGCCGAAGAAGGCGCCGCCGCTCTTCCAAGCGATCGCCAGGAACCAGGGCGCCACGACGGCGAGCGTGATGAGAATCCCTAAGCGCGGGCGCAGGTCGAGTAGCCAGCGGGCCGAGCCCTCGCGTAAGGAGAGGACGAGGGCCGCGAGCCCGGCGAACAGCGGCACCATCGGCCCCTTCACGAGGATGCCGAGCGCGATTCCGAGCCAGAAGACCAAGGCCGTCCCGAGCGAGGCCGGGCCGCGGCGCCGCTCCAGCCGGGCGCGCCCGAGCCATGCGCGGGCGAGCGCGCCGAATGCGGCGACCGAGCAGGCGGTGAGCAGCGCGTCGGTCTTGGCAAGGCGCGCTTCCGCCGAGAGCATAATGCAGGCGGCAAACAGCGCTGCGGCCAGCAACGCCCCGCGCCGGTCGAGGAGGGCGAGGCCCGCCCAGTAGGTCAGCAGGATCGCGGCCAGTGCGCCGAGGAGCGAGGGGATCCGGTAGAGCCCGATCTGCGTGCGCGCCCGCGGCACACCGAGCGCCTCGCCGGCCGCGACGGCGGCGGCCTGGGCCCAGTAGATCCCGACCGGCTTCTTGTGGCGGGCCTCGGCCTGGAAGCGGATATCGACGAGGTCGCCCGTCTCCAGCATCTGCTTGGAGGCCTGGGCGAAGCGCGGCTCGTCCCGGTCCATCGGCTGGAGCGAGGCAAGGCCCGGCAGGAAGCTGGCGAGGCCGATCAGCACGAGCAGGAGGCAGGCGCGGAGATGGCTCGCGGAGCCGAAGGACAGAACCCGGTCCGCGAGACGCAGCGCGCCAACGAGCGGCCGGACACCCTCCGCCGGTGACAGCGCGGCCGGCGCGACGCCAAGGCGCGTCATCGGCGGGGCCCGCCCCCGATGGGTGCGGTCCGGCTCTGGCGGGGAGGAACGGGCATCGGCGGCTCGGGCGCGGATAAAATGGGCCGGCGGACGGCCCGCGCCCCGGCCGGGGGCCGTGTCGATGATCCGCTTCGGATTGTCAAATGCGGACATCCGAAGCGCCACCGGATGCGGGGCCACCTGCAAAAAGCAACGTGACCATGCACTGGGTGGGTAGCCGGACCGGAAGGGCGACCCTATATCCCCGTTATGGCAAACAACAGCGCAAATCCCTACACCCTCGAAATCGAAGCCTGCGAGCGCCCGGCCGGGCACTTCACCTGGGCCATCCGCCGGAACGGCAAGCTCTTCCAGCGCGCGGATCGCGTGCAGACCACGGAAGAGGCCGCCGAGCGCAGCGGGCTCGCCGCCCTGGAAAAGCTCCTCAGCGGCCGGGAGCGTTGATCGGCCTTTTCGGCCGCATTCGCCCCCAACTCCTCCTACCTGACCAGACAAGGCTCCCGGGCTCGCGCCCGCGGGGCCTTTTCTATGCCGTTGATCGCCCGCGGGGCTCGGATAATCTCCTCTGGAAACGGGAGGCGAGACCATGGCGCGCACGACGATCTACGACCGCGATCTCGACCGGAACCCCGCGAACTTCCAGCCGCTCACGCCGCTGACCTATCTCGACCGCGCCGCCCGCACCTTCCCGGATCGGGTCGCGGTGATCCACGGGCCCCTGCGCCGCTCCTACGCCGAGCTTTATGCCCGCTGCCGCCGTCTCGCCGCGGCGCTGGCCGCCCGCGGCATCGGCCGCGGCGACACGGTGGCGGTGCTGCTCGCCAACACGCCGGCCATGATCGAGTGCCACTACGGCGTGCCGATGACGGGGGCGGTACTCAACACCCTCAACACCCGCCTCGACGCGACGGCTCTGGCCTTCTGCCTCGACCATGGCGAGGCCAAGGTCTTCATCGTCGATCGCGAGTTCGCGCGGGTCGGCCGCGAGGCGCTCGACCGGGCCGGGGTCTCGCCCCTCGTCATCGACTACGACGATCCGGAATTCACCGGGGACGGCGCCTCCGTCGGCGAGACCGACTACGAAGCCTTCCTCGCCGCAGGCGATCCCGCTTACGATTGGGCGATGCCCGGCGACGAGTGGGACGCGATCTCGCTGAACTACACCTCCGGCACCACCGGCGACCCGAAAGGCGTGGTCTACCACCACCGCGGCGCGGCCCTGCTCTCGCTCGGCAACGTCATCACCGCCGGGCTGCCGCAGCACGCGGTCTACCTCTGGACCCTGCCGATGTTCCACTGCAACGGCTGGTGCTTCCCCTGGACGCTTTCGATCGTGGCCGGCACCCATGTCTGCCTGCGGCAGGTGCGGGCGCCCGCGATGTACGCGGCGTTGGCCGAGCACGGTGTCACCCACCTGTCGGGCGCGCCGATCGTGATGTCGACGCTGCTGAACGCCCCCGATGAGCAGAAGCGCCCCCTCCCCCGCCGCGTCCACTTCCTCACCGCCGCCGCGCCGCCGCCCGAGGCGGTGCTCGCCGCCATGGGCGAGGCCGGTTTCGACGTCACCCATCTCTACGGCCTGACCGAGACCTACGGCCCGGCGGTCGTGAATGCGTGGCACGAGGATTGGGACACGCTGTCGCCCGACGAGCAGGCCAGGAAGAAGGCCCGCCAGGGCGTGCGCTACCCCGTTCTGGAGGGGCTCGACGTGCGCGACCCTGAGACGATGGAATCGCTGCCGGCCGACGGGACGAGCATCGGCGAGGTGATGTTCCGCGGCAACGTGGTGATGCGCGGCTACCTGAAGAACCCGGCCTCGACCGAGGCTGCCTTCAAGGGCGGCTGGTTCCGCTCCGGCGATCTCGGGGTGAAGCATCCCGACGGCTACATCCAACTGAAAGACCGCTCGAAGGACATCATCATCTCGGGCGGCGAGAACATCTCCTCGATCGAGGTCGAGGACGCGCTATTCAAGCACCCGGCGGTCGCGGCAGCCGCCGTCGTCGCCAAGCCCGACGCGAAGTGGGGCGAGACGCCCTGCGCCTTCATTGAGCTGAAGGAGGGGCGGGAGGCGACCTCCGATGAACTGGTCGCGTGGTGCCGCGAGCGGCTCGCGCCCTACAAGCTGCCGCGCCACATCGTGTTCGGCGAGTTGCCGAAGACTTCGACGGGCAAGGTGCAGAAGTTCCTGTTGCGGGAGAAGGCGCGGGAGGGCGACTCGTGAAGGCCACTTTCGGCACTGTGTCCACCTCGATAGAATGGACCTCATGACGGACCTTCTCGAACGAGCGGTCGCCACCGCGCGGGGACTCTCCCCGGAAATGCAGGACGAGATCGCGCGTCTCGTGCTCGCCTATGCGGGTGAGGAGCAATCGGTCATTCCGCTCACGCCCGAGGAAGAAGCGGATCTTGCGGAGTCGGATCTGGAAGAGGCGCGCGGCGACTTCGCAACGGAGGACCAGATGCGCGCCATCTGGGCGAAGTATGGTCGGTGAGAGTTCGCTACACTCTTACCGCTGCTCGGCAAATCGAGGCGGCGCTCGACTTTTTTGCACACGAGTCGCCCCAAGCCGCATCCAGGCTTCAAGAGCGCATTCTATCGGTCGTGGCCCTCTTGCAAGCGCATCCCCAGGCAGGGCGTTTGACGAGTAAGCGGGGGATCCGGCGATTTCCGCTCAACTCGTTTCCCTACCTGATCGACTATCGCGCCACGGACCGAGACATCGTCGTGCGCCGCTTCCGCCATACGGCACGTCGCCCTCTGTCATGATCCGCAGCCAGCTTCACTCCACGCCCAAATGCTGCGCGGCGCTCATGATCGCCGTCATGCGGTAGGGCTTCATCACCAGCACGCTCTCGCTCACCTGCCGGGGCTGCTCGGCGCTGTAGCCGGTCACGTAGATCACCGGCAGGGCCGGGTGCAGCGCGCGGGCGCGCTCGGCGAGGTCCCAGCCGTCGAGCTGGCCCGGCAGGCGGATGTCGGTGAACAGGAGATCGACCCGCTCGGCACCCTGAAGCAGGCCGTAGGCCTCCTCCGCGGTGCCGGCGCTGAGCACGGCGAATCCGGCATCCTCGAACTCCATGGTCACGGCGTTGAGCAGCATCTCTTCGTCCTCGACGACGAGCACCGTCCGCTTGTCGGCCATACGCCCCCCCCTCTCGCGTCTTCTTTTTATTCGAAAGGCCTGCACCGGGAAGGCGCAAGAGCCGCAAGGCATTTCGCGTGCGGTCTCACCCCCACCACCTCCATCCGAGAGCCGGCGGCCACCTTTCGGGACGATGCTCTTCGCTTTTGTTTTTGCATCGTCTTTTTTCCGAAAGCCGGAGGCCACCTTTCGGGACGATGCTTTAGCCCGCGACCGCCACCAGCGGCGGCCCAAGGCTTGGCTCGGCATCCGGTGCCGGCCGCGCCGCCGGACGGCCCACGGCTGGCGCCTGTGCCGGAAAGGACAGGCGCACCGTGGTGCCGGGCCTGCCGCTGCGCACGAAAGCGGCGCTGCCGCCCGATTGCTGCGCGAAGCCGAACACTTGGCTCAGGCCCAGGCCGGTCCCCTGCCCCAACGGCTTCGTCGTGAAGAACGGCTCGAAGGCCCGCGCCTCGACTTCCGGCGCCATCCCGGCTCCGGTGTCGGACACTTCGACGGCGAACCCGTCGCCTTCAGGCAGCGGCCGGGTGGCGAGGGTGAGCGTGCCGCCCTCCGGCATCGCATCGCGGGCGTTGACCACGAGGTTGAGGATCGCGCTCTCGAACTGGTTCGGATCGATGTTCACCCGCGGCAGGTTCGGGGCGAGATCGGTCTCCAGACGGATGCGCGGGCCGATCGTGCCGCGCAGGAACTCGGCGAAGGAGGCGACCTGCGCGTTGACGTCGGTGCTGACCGGTGAGAGCGGCTGGCGGCGGGCGAAGGCCAGCAGCTTGTGCGTCATCGTCGCCGCCCGCTCGGCGCCCTTCACCGCATCGCGCAGGCGCGTGCGCAGGGGGCTCGCCTCGGGCAGGCCGCGCTCGACCCGGTCGAGGTTGAGCAGCACCACGTTGAGCAGGTTGTTGAAGTCGTGGGCCACACTGCCGGTGAGCTGCCCGATCGCCTCCATCTTCTGGCTCTGGCGCAACGCCTCCTCGGCGCGTGCGCGCTCGGCATTGGCGGCCTCCAGGGCGGCGAGCGCCGCGTCGCGCTCGGCGATACGGGCCTGCAGCGATTCGTTGGCATGCCGAAGCTGGGTCGGCGACGGCAGCGTCAGCGCCTTCGGCATCAGAACCCAGAGTGCCACCGCCGTGCCGATGGAGGCCAGGCCGGTGAGGAGCTTGACCGCCGCCTCCAGCCCGTAATCCGGCACCCAGAGCGTCCAGATCGCCATGAGATGCGTCGCGCCGCAGGCGGTGATGAACACCGCGAACGACCAGAACATCCAGCCGAACACCACGTCGCGGCGGCGCGACACGAAATAGGCCAGTCCGACGGGGATCGAGAAATAGGCGAAGGCGATCAGGCTGTCGGAGACGACATGCGTCCAGATTAGCTCCGGGCGCCAAAGCAGACAGATACCGTGGGGCGAAAGGTTATCGACCTCCCACAGCCGCCGCAGAAGTTCGAGCATCAACCCCGGTCCCCCGCTCCGCCGCGCGCGATCCCGAAGGCGGCGCAGGCCCATGCGACAGCATCGTCCCGAAAGATGGCCCCAGGCTTTCGGGACGATGCTCGAACAAAAACCGGAACCTCGTTCCGGATTCGATTTCCAGGACGAGGCCCGAGACATGAACGATCGGGTACGCCGACGAATGCGGCCTCCCCTTGCACCAATTCTCTACGCGAGACGCTCGCACCAACCAATCGTTAAGTCTTGCTTAACCCTATTCGCTCATCACCAGGGGTGGCTTTCGAGGGCGGGCGCGAGTGTCGGCGCAACGGGCAATCACGCAGGTTGAGGCGTCGCAGAGGGTCTTGCAGGAAGCCTTGAAAGGCGCCCCGCAGGGAACCCCGAACGCGGCCTCACATCAGGCACCGGCCGACGCTCCGCTGCGGCGCGTCAGCCTCGGCAGCCTCCTGACCGCCACGGCGCGGCGCCATCCTGACCGGATCGCGGTGGTCGACCCCGCCGATAAGCCGGACTGGAGCGACCGGCCCGCCATCACCTGGACCTACGCCGCGGCCGCCGAGATCGTGGAGCGCCTCGCCCGCGGCTTGCGGAGCTGGCGCCTGCCGCCGGGGAGCCGCATCGGCCTGTGTCTGCCGGGCTCGGCCGAGAGCGCGCTGGCGATCCTCGCCGTCGAGGCCGCCGGCCATGTCGCCTGCCTGCTCCCGGTCTCCTGGGACGAGGATCGCCTGCTCGCCGCAGCGCAGAACGTCGCGCTGAGCGCCGTGCTGACCCAGGCCCGGCTCGGCTCCGCCGCACCCGCCGAACGCCTCTGCGCCGTCGCCGCGCGCTATTTCGGCCTGCGCTACCTCGCCGCCTTCGGCCCCGACGTGCCGGACGGCGTGATCAACCTCGACCGGTTCGTCCTCGACGGCCCTGCCGGAGAGCCGACCGGCCCGGCACCCGCTGCGGCCGGCATCGTCAGCTTCATCGGCGGTGCCCCCGAGCGGCCGGTCTACCGCAGCGGCGAATCGGTGGTGGCGGCCGCTGCCGCCCATCTCGTGGCGATGCGGGTCGCGCCCGGCGAGCGCATCCTCAGCCTGATCGGCCCGCACGACCTGCGCGGCCTGGCCACCGGGCTCGCCGCCGCCCTCGTCGCGGGGGCTACGCTGGAGACGCTGCCGCTTTTCGACGGGGCCGCCTTCGCGACGGCCCTGTGCCGCCCGGGCCCGACGCATCTCGTCGCCCCTGCCTTCCTCGAAAAGAACCTCGCCGGCCGCGACCTGCCGACGGATCTACGCTCCGTCGCCCTGGTGCACCGGGCGCCGACGCGCTTTCCCAACCGCAGCCGCTCCGTGGACCGGCCTCAGGGCTTGCGCCTCGATACGGTGATCGACACCATTGCGTTCGACGAGACGTCGCTCCTCTCCGGCCGACGCGGGACGGCGGGTGACCTCTCGCTGGTACTCGGCAAGCCGGAGCGGCTCTCCCTTCCCGCGGCCCTGCTGTCCGTGCGACGCGACGCGGACGATCGCCTCGCCTTCCGCGGCCAAGCCTGCACCGTGACGCCGTTGCAGCGCGGGAATCGGCAGGTGATCCCGAGCGGGGTGTGGCACGAGACAGCTTATGCGCCGGTGCTGTTCGCGGGCCTTGCGACGGCGATCGAGGTCCTTGAACCGTCCGATTCCCCCGAAGCGGCAGAAATTTTTGCGCCTGCGTAATCAGGCCTGCGAACGGCACCTTCCTAGGTGCCGGCGCCCCACGCAGACATATGAAAAGCCGTTTGGAGAAAATGATTTAGGCGGGGAATGGCGCCGGCAAAGGCACCCGCCCGCAACCTGTGCGGTGCAGTTCATCCAGCCTTCAGCCCAGCGATTCCATGTTCACCCTATCTGCATGGCCGGCGAACCAATCGTGGCCATGCGGGTTATCCGGGGTGCCCCTTCACACAGGGCGCAACATGGGGTAACGCTGAAGCTTATGGGTGCGCTGCAACAAGTGCTTGTCGTCGACGATGGCCGCCGCGCCGTCGATCGCTCTCTTGCCGCCGACCTCGCCGGGCTCGGCTATGCAAGCGTCACCGCTTCCATCGAAGCGGCGGACGATGTCCTTGCCGTGATCGCCCGTCCTGCGGCGATCCTCCTTCAGCTCTCGTCCAGCACGAACCCGCATCTCGCTGCACTCGCCGAACGGCTGCGCGCCCGGATGCGGGCTGGCGGCATTCCGGTGATCGAGATGGACGACGCGGGTCCCCGCACCGGCGCACCGGTCGATCTCAAGAGCTGCATCGGCCCTTACGTGCTCGCTGAGCCCGAGCTTTAGATCTCTCCCATAACGGGACCATGACGGCGGGCCTCGGGCCCGCCTTTTTCATGCGCGCTCCGGCAATTACGCCGCTGCGATGATCTCGCTCTCGCGGACGGCGCGTTCAGCTGAGCCGGAGCGGATCCGGTAGGAGGGCTCGCCAGTCGGGTCGTCGGGCATCAGGCGGACGACTTCGCTGATCGTGCCGAACCCCAGCCGCTCGTCGGTGGGGGACGATTGAGCGCGGCGGACGCGCTGGCCGATCTTGAACTTATGAAACATCGATGTCTCCTCGAACGCTTGCCGTCGAAGCGGGAAGCCGCTTCGGCGGAGGAGAGCCCCTTCAAGACAACGGGCCAGAGCTGGTCTCGATCGCGATGTTCGACCGAAAGCGGCCCCAGCTCCGTACCGGGGCAAGACCACGAGCCGGGGATCCGACTCACGGAAAAGCTATCAGCGCGCTCAGCGGCGCAGCTTGATCTTGGCCTTGCGGGCGGCGTAGCGGGCGTCCCGCTCTTCCTTCTGCTTGGCCTGAGCCTCGCGGGCACGCTCGGCGGCAGCCTCGATCTCGGCGGCCTTGCGGGCCACTTCGGCCTCACGCTCGGCGGCGGCGGCAGCAGCCAGCCGCTCGGCCTCGAGGCGGCGCTGCGTCTCGCGCTCCTTGACCCGCTCGTCGCGCGCAACGGCGATCGCGCGGCGCTCAGCCTGGCGGGCCTGCACGGCCGGATCGTCGTTGGAGGGGCGGGCGCGGAAGCGAGCGAGCATGGCTTCCCGGGAGGAAGCCGAATCCTGGCGACGGTCGTCGAAGGAGTTTTGTTTGGTGAAGCTCACAGAGTATCCTTGATCGTGCCGGGCCCAGGACGGACCACGGCCTTAAAAGCGCAAAGCCGCTCCAATGCGGAGCGGCTTCGACAAATCGGGTTCAAGCGCGAATTACGCGACTTGGAGCTGACCCGCCGACTGCTTGCCGGAGCGGCGGTCGGTTTCCATCTCGTAGGAGACCTTCTGGCCCTCGGTGAGGCCACGCAGGCCGGCACGCTCGACGGCGGAGATGTGGACGAAGACGTCCTTCGAGCCGTCCTCAGGCTGGATGAAGCCGAAGCCCTTCTGCTCGTTGAACCACTTGACGGTGCCGATGCTCATAAAATGTCCTTGTCTCCGCAGGATGTAGCTAGAGAGCCCAGCACCATGCAGCGCCGAGCTATGTCGTTCGACCGATAACGAAGGAAAATGAGAACCGCCCTGCGGAGGCGTCACGGCCCAGAAAATCCGGCCTCGCATCGATAAGATCTATATGCGACTCGAATGAAGCTTTATCAAGGCTTGTTTTATTTTTCGAGATGCAAGAATTGTTGGCACGTCACTCGAAATGACCTGCCGCTTCAAGCGATTCATCAACGCACAGCGTGAGTTGAGCGAGATCTCCCGCGCCGCGATGTCTCTTGCACGTGACACGCCTGCGCCGTCGATCCCACTCCAACGGCGAAGGCCCGGTCACGCCGCCTTCTTGGCGCGCTTTGCAATCGTCACGAGCCCGCGCAGGATCTGCGTCGTCTCCTTCAGCCGCCGTGGGATGCCGTCGAGTTCGCGGATGAACACGACGCTCATGTCGGGCCGCACCTTGGCGAAGGAGCCCTGCTCCACGACCATGGCGGCGAGCCCCTGCGGGTTGGCGAAGGACTTTTCGCGGAAGTGGACCACGACGCCCTTTGGCCCGGCTTCGACCTTCTCGACATTGGCCTCGCGGCACAGGATCTTGATGGTCACGATCTTCAGAAGCTGCTCCACCTCCGGCGGAAGCGGCCCGAAGCGGTCGATCAACTCGGCGCCGAAGCTCTCCATCTCGGCGTCGTTCTCAATGGTCGAGAGGCGGCGGTAGAGGCCGAGCCGGACGGTGAGATCCTCGACATAGTCCTCGGGGATCGTGACCGGGGCGCCGAGCGCGATGGTCGGCGACCACGCCTCCTCCACCGGCTCCTCGATCCCCGCCTTCAGGGCGGTGACCGCATCCTCCAGCATCTGCTGGTAGAGCTCGTAGCCCACTTCCTTGATGTGGCCGGACTGGGCATCGCCCAAGAGGTTGCCGGCGCCGCGGATGTCGAGATCATGGGAGGCCAGCTGGAAGCCGGCACCCAGCGTATCGAGGCTCTGGAGTACCTTCAGGCGCTGTTCGGCCTGGGTCGTGAGCTGGCGGTTGGCCGGCGTCGTGAACAGGGCGTAGGCCCGCGCCTTCGAGCGCCCGACGCGCCCGCGCAACTGGTAGAGCGCGGCCAGACCGAACATGTCGGCCCGGTGCACGATCAGCGTGTTGGCGGTGGGGATGTCGAGGCCGGATTCGACGATGGTGGTCGAGAGCAGCACGTCGTACTTGCCCTCGTAGAACGCGGTCATCACGTCCTCGAGCTGGCCCGCCGCCATCTGGCCGTGGGCGACCGCGACGGTGGT
This sequence comes from Methylobacterium sp. J-043, assembly GCF_022829505.1. Classification (NCBI taxonomy): domain Bacteria; kingdom Pseudomonadati; phylum Pseudomonadota; class Alphaproteobacteria; order Hyphomicrobiales; family Methylobacteriaceae; genus Methylobacterium; species Methylobacterium sp. J-043. Next base: position 115,084 of record NZ_JAKSYB010000075.1, read on the forward strand.
CTCGGGCATTTCGGTGTCGAGGAAGCGCTTGACCTCGGCCAGATCCTCGATGCGGGGGGCGACGTAGAACGACTGGCCGCCGCGGTAGCGTTCGCGCAGCAGCGCCTCGCGGACCAGCAGCGGATCGAACGGCGTCACGAAGGTGCGCACCGCCAGCCGATCCATCGGGGGCGTGGCGATGATCGAGAGTTCGCGCACACCCGTCATGGCGAGTTGCAGCGTGCGCGGAATCGGGGTGGCCGAGAGCGTCAGCACGTGCACGTCGGCCTGGAGCGCCTTGAGCCGCTCCTTGTGAGCCACGCCGAAATGCTGCTCCTCGTCGACGATGATGAGGCCGAGATCCTTGAACGCGACGTTCTTGGCGAGCAGGGCATGGGTGCCGACGACAATATCGACCTGGCCTTCGGCCAAGCCCGCACGGTTCTGCCGCTGATCGCCGGCGGAGACGAAGCGCGAGAGCTGGGCGACGTTGATGGGCAGGCCCTTGAAGCGTTCGGCAAACGTACGAAAGTGCTGGCGGGCGAGCAGCGTGGTCGGCACCACCACCGCCACCTGCTTGCCGGAGATCGCCGCGGCGAAGGCCGCGCGCAGCGCCACCTCGGTCTTGCCGAAGCCGACATCGCCGCAGACCAGCCGGTCCATCGGGCGGCCGGCATTGAGGTCGTCGAGCACCGCGTCGATGGCGTTGGCCTGATCCTCGGTCTCCTGGAAGGCGAAGCGGGCCGCGAACTCACCATAGAGGCCATCGGGCGCCTGGAGGCGCGGGGCGGATTTGACGAAGCGCGCGGCGGCGATCTTGATGAGGTCGCCGGCCATCTCGAGGATGCGGCGCTTCATCTTGGCCTTGCGGGCCTGCCATGCCCCGCCGCCGAGGCGGTCGAGCGCGACCTCCGAATCCTCGGAGCCGTAGCGGGTCAGGAGCTCGATGTTCTCGACCGGCAGCAGCAGCAGGCCGCCGGCATATTGCAGTTCGAGGCAGTCGTGCGGCGCGCCCACCGCGGTCACGGTCTTGAGCGTGACGAAGCGGCCGATGCCGTGGTCGGCATGGACCACGAGGTCGCCGGGCTGGAGCGCCTGCACTTCCAGGATGATGTCCTGCGGGCGCTTGGACTTGCGCTTCTGGCGCACCAGCCGGTCGCCCAGGATGTCGCCCTCGGCCACCACCGCGAGCCGGTCGAGGGTGAAGCCGGATTCCAGCCCCCAGACCGCGACCGCCAAATCGGTGCCGCGCTTGAGCGCGTTGACCGCGGCGAAGGTGTTGATCACCGTCGGCTTCTTGAGCCCGTGGTCGGTCAGCACGCCGCAGAGCCGGTCGCGCGAGCCTTCGGACCAAGATCCAAGGATCACGTGATGCCCGGATGCCTGGAGATCGCGGATATGCGCGACCGCCGCATCGAACACGCTGGCCGCGTCGTCGGCCCGCTCGGGCGCGAAGCTTCGCCCGGCCCTGGCGCCGCAATCGATCACCGCAAGCGCGTCGGAATCCGGCATCGCGAACGGGGTGAGCCGGGCCACCGTGCCGGCCTCGACCTTGCTCTTCCACTCGTTGGGCGTGAGGTAGAGCGCGCGCGGCGGCAGCGGCTTGTAGGGCGCGACGCCGCTCTGCGGGTTCTTCAGCGCCGCCTCGCGGGCCTGGAAATAGTCCTGGATCAGGGCGAGCCGCTCGGTGGCCGCCTCCTCCACCTGCGGGTCGAACAGCATCGGCACGTCGCCGAGATAATCGAACAGCGTGTCGAGGTGCTCGTAGAACAGCGGCATCCAGTGCTCGAGGCCGGCATAGCGCCGGCCCTCGCTCACCGTCTCGTAGAGCCGGTCGTCGCGGGTCGCCGCGCCGAAGCTCGACAGATAGCCCTGCCGGAAGCGCCGGATCGTCTCGGTGGTGAGCTGCACCTCGCTCATCGGCACGAGATCGAGGGAGCGCAGGCTCCCCACCGTGCGCTGCGTCTCGGGATCGAAGGCGCGGATCGATTCGAGGGTGTCGCCGAAGAAGTCGAGGCGGATCGGGTTCGGCAGGCCAGGCGGCGACAGGTCGAGGATGCCGCCGCGTACGGCGTATTCACCCGTATCGCGCACCGTTCCCGTGCGCAGGAAGCCGTTCGCCTCGACCCAGGCCACGACCTTGTCCATCGGCACCACGTTGCCGATCGCCGCCGAGAAGGTCTCGACGGCCACGCGCGACCGCGGCGGCACCCGCTGCACCAAGGCGTTGACGGTGGTGCAGAGGATGCGGGGCTTCTCCTCCGACGAGCGCGAGCGGGTAAGCCGAGAGAGCGCGGTCATGCGCTGGGCGGCGATGGCCCCGTTCGGCGAGACACGGTCGTAGGGCTGGCAGTCCCAGGCCGGAACGCTCATCGCCTCGATCTCGGGGGCGACGAACTTCAGCGCGTTCTGGAAGGCGTTGGAGCGGCCGGAATCGCGGGCGACGTGGACCAGCACCGCCGGCCCCTCGAACGAGCCGGACAGCGCGCGGGCGAGATCGGCCGCCACCAGCGCGTCGAAGCCGTCGGGGACGGAGGCCAGCGTCGGGCTGTCGCCGCGCTTGATCGCGTCGAGCGCCTTGGTCAGCGGCGCCGATTTCGGCAGGGCGAAGCGGGCGGTCTGCGGCTTCGGAGCGGGCGGCTTGGGTTGGGGCTTGGCCATCGGTTCGTTGATTTCTGCGTGCGCTCGACGTCGTCGCCCTCCCCTTCTTACGGGGGAGGATGACCCTCACGTCAGCGAGGGCCGGGTAGAGGGGAGCGCCGCTTCCAGAGGGGCATGAACCGCCCCTTCATCCGCCTGCTCGCGCAAAGGGAATGCCGGTGGGTCCTCAGGAAGCTGTCCGCGGCGGCAAACGTTCAGTTGTGGATCGGCGCGTCGTGCCGATGAAACGCCTTGAGCCGGCGATACACGGCGGTGTCGTAGTTCTCCGGCGTCGCGTCCTCGCCGGTGAGCCAGCGGAACAGGTCGCGGTCGGGCACCTCGATCAGCGCCTCGAACTGCGTCAACTCCTCCTCGGACAATTCACCGATCTCGGCATCGGCGAAGCGGCCCATGATCAGGTCCATCTCGCGGATGCCGCGGTGCCACGCGCGAAACAGCGCGCGGCGGCGGCGCGGGTCGAGGTCGGCGCTGGTGCGGGTGGTGCCGGACATGGGCTGTCCCCTGGTAATCCTGAACCCGCATGTAGAGGGGCAGGCGGCTGCGGGCAAACGGCGTGTCGGCGCAGAGCGCAGCCGGAGAGGCGGCCGATGCGAGCGGCGGCACGGAAGCCTCATGGTGGCAGAGCCGGTGGGAACTGCGCCCCCGATGCCGTATGCACGCGATGCGGCCGAAGCACGAAGTGCGGTAACCTCGGCCGGCCAGCATGACGCCATCCTGATGCCCTCGGACACCACCCCGGCCCTCGAACGCGACGCAGCCCCTCCCCGCCCCGGCGGAGAAGACGCTCCCGGCCTTCGCCCCAGCCTCCTCGACCCGCTCTTCGCGCCCGCCCGCGGCCTGCCCGGTGTCGGGCCGAAGATCGCGCCGCTCATCGAAAAGCTGCTCGGCTCCGAGGAACGGCCGGCTCGCGTCGCCGACCTGCTGTTCCACCTGCCGCAAAGCGGCGTCGCCCGGCCGCTCTGCGGCTCGATCCGCGATGCGCCGACGGGCGAGCCCGTCACGCTGGGCGTCACCGTGGTGGCGCACCGGCCGCCGATGCTCGGCAAGCGGGCCTTCCGGGTGCTGGTCGAAGACGGGACCGGCGACATCAGCCTCGTCTTCTTCGGCATGCCGCGGGGGCGCATCGAGAAGATGCTGCCGCTCGGGGCACACCGCTACGTCTCAGGGAGGATCGACCTGTGGGACGGCACCCGGCAGATGGTGCATCCCTCCCGCATCCTCGACCAGGACGGGCTCGCCGGCCTGCCCGCCGTCGAGCCGATCTACGGCGCGACCGAGGGGCTGACCTCGCGGGTCATCAGCAAAATCGTGCACGGCGCGCTCGACCGGCTTCCGGTGCTGCCCGAATGGCAGGACGCGTCCTACCTCGCCCGTAACCGCTTTCCCCCCTTCGCCGAGGCCCTGCGCATCGAGCACCGTCCGGAGGAGGCGCCCCCGCCCCCGGTCGAGGGGCAGGCCCCGCCCGCGAGCCCCGCGCGCAAGCGTCTCGCCTACGACGAATTGCTCGCCTCGCAGCTCGCGCTCGCCCTGGTGCGGGCCCGGCAGCGGCGCAAGCCCGGCCGGGTCAATGCCGGCGACGGGCATCTGAAAGCGCGCGTCGAGGCGGCGCTGCCCTTCGCGCTGACCGGCGCGCAGGCGCGGGCGGTCGAAGAAATCCGCGCCGACATGGCCGCCGAGCGGCGGATGCTGCGCCTGCTCCAGGGCGATGTCGGCTCCGGCAAGACGGCGGTCGCGTTGCTCGCCATGGCCTCGGCGGTGGAGGCCGGGCGGCAGGCCGCCTTGATGGCACCGACCGAGATTCTGGCGCGCCAACACTACGAGCGCTTGGTGCCGCTCGCCGGTGCCATGCGCCTGCGGCTGCTGACCGGCCGCGACAAGGCCGCCGAGCGCCGGGCGACGCTGGCGGATCTGGCGGCCGGCGAGATCGACATCGTGGTCGGCACCCACGCCCTGTTCCAGGATGCGGTGGCGTTCCGCGATCTCGGCCTCGCGGTGGTGGACGAGCAGCACCGCTTCGGCGTGCACCAGCGCCTCGCGCTCGGCGCCAAGGGCGAGGCGGTGGACATCCTCGTGATGACCGCCACCCCGATCCCACGCACCCTGGCGCTGACCTTCTTCGGCGACATGGACGTCTCGGTGCTCGACGAGAAGCCGGCCGGGCGCCAGCCGATCAAGACCATCACCGTGCCGGTGGAGCGCATCGACGAGGTGGTGGGCGGGCTGCACAGGGCGCTTCAGGGGGGCGACCGGGTCTACTGGATCTGCCCGCTGGTGGCGGAATCTGAATATGTCGATCTCGCCGCCGCCGCCGAGCGATTCGAGGATCTGCAGAAACATTTCGGCGACGCGGTCGGCCTGATCCACGGCAAGATGCCGGGGCCGGAGAAGGACGCGGCGATGGAAGCCTTCGCCGCCGGCCGCACCCGCGTGCTCGTCTCGACCACGGTGGTGGAGGTCGGCGTCGATGTGCCGGAGGCCACCATCATGGTGATCGAGCATGCCGAGCGCTTCGGATTGGCCCAGCTCCACCAGCTCCGCGGCCGGGTCGGGCGCGGGTCGAAGGCCTCCTCCTGCCTGCTGCTCTACCGCGGCCCCCTCGGGCAGGTGGCCAAGGCGCGCTTGGAGATGATGCGTTCGAGCGAGGATGGTTTTCGGATTGCCGAGGAAGACCTGCGCCTGCGCGGCGAGGGCGAGGTGCTCGGCACCCGCCAATCCGGCGCCGCCGCCTTCCGCCTCGCCCGGCTCGAGACCGACGGCGACCTGCTGGAGGCTGCCCGCGACGATGCGCGGCTGATCGTGGAGCGCGACCCACGCCTTCAGAGTGAGCGCGGCCGGGCGCTCCGGGTATTGCTCTACCTGTTCGAGCGCGAAGCGGCGATCCGGCTGATCGGTGCGGGGTGACCCCGCATCCGCGCCGTGGTCGAGGGTAGCCCGCTTTCTCCATCCGGAGGGGGTCTTCGGACGCCGAATATGACCGCCCGTTCAGAAAACCGTTCAGAAACGGACGATCCTGAACGACCCGTTCAGGAAGCCGCGGCCGCCACCTCGGACATTCCCGGCTGCGGCAACTCTGCGCGGGAAAAAGGATTTTTCCGTTTTCTAGTCAATCCCTTGCACAGCGCCGCTCGCGCTCGAAGCGAGCGTGCGGCAGGGCGGAAAAATCGGAATTACCTTGTATCTGCCCCAATTGCCGCTTAACTGAAGATGAACAAACGGCCTCGTAGACCGGGGTGCCACTGGAAAAAAGGAGGATCGCGATGTCGATCGCACCGTTCCAACGCCTGCCGGGTTCCTCCGAGAATTGGGGAGCCGACACGCTTTCCGTCGACCCTTGGCTCATGCCGATCTCGGACCGCGAGACACGTAATGAGAACACGACGGACGCTCTGGTGAGCGCCGTGCGGCAATCCTCGCGCCGGCTCTGGATCGCGGCCAACGCGCTGTGTGCGGGCCTCGCCCTGCTGGTGACGGTTCAGATCGCCAGCGATTGGTCCTCGCCGGTCGCCCGCCCCGCGGCCACACATCAGGTGGCCGACGCGACCCCGCCGACGCTGCCGGTCGAAAAGGCGTCGCTCCAGCACTGAGACCTCAGGTCTCGGAACGCTCTACAGATCCTGGCGCGCCGGTTCCCGGCGCGCCTTTTCCGTTTCTGAGGCCTCGCCTTCCTGCATCTGCGCCTGCCGCAAGGAAGCGGCCATGGCCTGAAGGCCCGCCCGCGGATCCTCCGGCTGGATCACGCCCGCCGACATCACGAGTTTGGCCGCGTCGTCCACGCTGATGCCGACCTCTACGATGTCCGAGCGCGGCAGGTAGAAGAAGAACCCCGTGGTCGGGTTCGGCGCGCAGGGCAGGAACACGCCGACGTAATCCTTGGCCTCGCCCCCCTCCTTCGCATGGAGCGCCCCCTGCACTTCATTGGCCGCGGGCGCGGAGAGGAACACCACCGACCACGTCCCCTTAACCGGAAACTCGACGAGTCCGACGGTGCGGAACGAGGTGCCGTTGGCCGAGAACAGCGTCTCGAAGATCTGGCGCAGGCCGCGGTAGAGCCCGGAGATGACGGGCGTGCGGGCGAGCAGCACCTCGCCGAACTCGACCACCGAGCGCCCGACGAGGTTGGCGGTGAGAAAGCCCAGCAGCGTCACCGCGACGAAGGCGATGACGAGGCCGATTCCGGGGATCGAGAAGGGCAGGTAGTGGTCCGGTAGGTAGCTGACAGGCACCAGCGGCTTCACCCATCCGTCGATGAGGGCGATGAACCACCACGTGATGTAGATCGTGATCGCGAGCGGGCCCGCGACGATCACGCCGGTGAGGAAGTAGGTCCGCAGCCGGCCTCGGGCGCTGACGCGCGTCTTGGACGAAGCGGGTTCCGGGGCATCCGGAATCGGCGAGAGGGTCGGCGCCACGCATGCACCTCGAGAGACGGACGAGCGGACGGACGGATCCATCCCGGCCTCCGGCTCTCCGGGGCAGAGACGTAGCGGCTGCGCATCGGCGGCTCAAGAGCGACCGGTGCCGGAGAGCGGCCAGGGCCCGGATTTGAGTGGTGCGCGAGGCAACTTGATCGGGGCCCGCGAAATCTTACCTCGAAGCGGCCCGGTGTGGCCAAGGTTCAGCGACAAGTTTCAGGGAGAAGACGCGATGCACGTCACCATCGAACAGGCGGAAAAAGCGATTCAAGCGGCCCGCGCCAAGGCGGTCGAACTCGGTACTCAGATGTGCATCGCGATCGTCGATTCCGGCGGCAACCTCAAAGCCTTCCACCGCATGGACGGCGCCTGGGTCGGCTCCATCGACATCGCGCAGAAGAAGGCCAAGACCTCCGTCTTCTTCGGCATGAAGACCGGCCAGATCGGCGCCCTGTCGCAGCCCGGCGGCTCGCTCTACGGCATCGAGCACTCGAACCAGGGCCTCATCACCTTCCCCGGCGGTATCCCGATCGTCGATGCGGACGGCGAGATGTCGGGCGCGATCGGCGTCAGCGGCTCGTCGGTGGAGAACGATGACGCGGTGGCGCTCGCCGGCGCCAGCGCGATCGGCGACACCGAGCTGCCCGACCACCCCTGGCGCACCTGATTTTCTGGCAGGCGCATCGGTCCGGAGGCCGGATCGATGCGCCACCCGCTCACTCCACGGTGACGGACTTTGCCAGATTGCGCGGTTGATCGACGTCTTTCCCCATGAAGACGGCGGTATGGTAGGCGATGAGCTGGATCGGCACCGCGTAGACGATCGGCGCGATCACCGGGTCCACGTCCGGCATGGTCAGCGTGGCCAGCGTGTCGAGCCCGGCGGCCGCCGCGCCCTTCGCGTCGCCGACTAGGATGATCTTGCCCCCGCGGGCGGCGACCTCCTGCATGTTCGAGACAGTCTTCTCGAAGATCGCGTCGTGGGGGGCGATCACGATCACCGGCACGCTCTCGTCGATCAACGCGATCGGCCCGTGCTTGAGTTCGCCGGCCGCATACCCTTCCGCGTGGATGTAGCTGATTTCCTTCAGCTTCAGGGCCCCTTCGAGCGCCATCGGGTAGCTCGTGCCGCGGCCGAGATAGAGCACGTCGCGCGCCTTGGCGATCTCGCGGGCGAGAACCTCGACCTCGGCCTCCATCGTTACCGCCTCGGCCATCAGGCCGGGGGCGGTGATGAGCGCATCGACGACGGCGCGCTCGCGCTCCGCGCTCAGGGTACCGCGGGCGCGCCCGGCCGCCAGCGCGAGGCAGAGCAGAACCGTGAGCTGGCAGGAGAAGGCCTTGGTCGAGGCGACTCCGATCTCGGGCCCGGCGAAGGTCGGCATCACTGCCGAGGATTCCCGGGCGATGGTCGAGGTCGGCACGTTGACCACCGCCAGCGTGTGCTGCCCCTGCGCCTTGGCGTAGCGCAACGAGGCGAGGGTGTCGGCGGTCTCGCCCGATTGCGAGATCACGAGCGTCAGCCCGTCCCGCTCCAGCGGCGGCTCGCGGTAGCGGGTCTCGGAGGCGACGTCGATCTCGACCGGCAGACGCGCCAGGGTCTCGAACCAGTACTTGGCCACCAAACCGGCATAGTAGGCGGTGCCGCAGGCGGTGATCGAAAGGCGCGAGAGCCGGGCGAAGTCGAAGGGCAGCTCTTCCTGCAGGACGACCTGACCGCGCGCCATGTCGATGTAGTGGGCCAGCGTGCGCCCGACGACCTCGGGCTGCTCGTGGATCTCCTTGGCCATGAAGTGGCGGTGGTTGCCCTTGTCGACGAGATAGGCCTGGGTCGCGATTCTTTGGCGCGGCCGGTTCACCGTCGCGCCGGCAAGATCCCGGATCTCGGCGCCGTCGCGGGTCAGGATCGCCCAGTCGCCCTCTTCGAGATAGGTGATCTGGTCGGTGAAGGGCGCGAGCGCGAGCGCGTCCGAGCCGAGATAGGTCTCGCCCTGCCCGAAGCCGATGGCGAGCGGCGCGCCGTGGCGGGCGCCGATCAGGAAGCCGTCCTCGCCCGAAAACAGGAAGGCCAGGGCGAAGGCGCCGTGCAGACGCGGCAGCGCCGCCTCGACGGCGGCCACGGGCCCGAGCCCCTGCCCCATCAGGTGGCTGACGAGCTGCGCCACCACCTCGGTGTCGGTCTCGCTCTCGAAGCGCGCGCCCGCGGCCACGAGCTCGACCTTCAACTCGCGGAAATTCTCGATGATGCCGTTATGGACCACTGCCAGCCGCTCGGTGGCGTGCGGGTGGGCATTGATCTCGTTGGGGCGTCCGTGCGTGGCCCAGCGAGTGTGGCCGATGCCGATCGCGCCCGGAAGCGGTGCCTGGACCAGCTTGAGCTGCAGGTTCGAGAGCTTTCCAGAAGCCCGGCGGCGGTCGAGCCGGCCGTGTTCCAGGGTGGCGACGCCGGCCGAATCGTAGCCGCGATATTCGAGCCGCCGCAGCGCCTCGACCAACGCGTCCGCGACCGATTCACGCCCGACGATGCCGACGATTCCGCACATGGCCGATCCTGAAGCCGTTGATCAGAGGCGCCGTTCCATCCCGTGATGGGATGTCCGCCCGAGGCGGGGCTTCCTGTGGTGCAAGGGAAGCCCGACCTTGGGCGTGGCGCGGATGGAAGGGCTTGTACGGAGCGCAGCGCGAGAAGACCAGCGCCCGCCGCCCCGTGACTTTCCGCTCAGTCCTTCTTCGCCTCGCGGGCAGCCTTGGCAGCCTTCAGGGTCTGGCGCAGGGTCTTGGCCGCCCCCTCGCGGGTAATCTGCCGCCCCCGCGCGACGGCGAGTGCGTCCGCCGGCACGTCGCGGGTGACGACCGAGCCGGCCCCGACCAGCGCGCCCGCGCCGACGCTGACCGGCGCCACCAGCGCCGAGTTCGAGCCGATGAAGGCGCCCTCGCCGATGAGCGTGCGGTGCTTCGACACACCGTCGTAATTGCAGGTAATGGTGCCCGCGCCGATATTGGCGCCCGCTCCGACCTCGGCGTCCCCGAGATAGGTCAGGTGCGAGGCCTTGGCGCCCGCATGGAGGGTCGCGTTCTTGATCTCGACGAAGTTGCCGAGATGGACGCCCGCCCCCAGCACCGCACCACCGCGCAGGCGCACATGCGGGCCGATATCGGCGCCCTCCATCAGCCGGGCGTCGTGCAGGTGTGAGAAGGCGCGGATGGTGCAGCCGTCGCCGACGACGACGCCGGGGCCGAACACGCAATGCGGCTCGACGACGACGTCGCGGCCGAGGATCGTATCGACGCTGAGAAACACCGTCTCGGGCGCGATCAGCGTCGCCCCACCGAGTTGGGCCGCCCGGCGCAGGCGTGCCTGGATCGTCGCCTCCGCTTGACTGAGCTGCACCCGGTCGTTGACGCCCTGCGCCTCCGCCTCGGCCACGGGCACCACGGCGACGGAGTGACCGTCGGCGGCAGCAAGCGCCACCGCGTCGGTGAGGTAGTATTCGCGGTTGGCGTTGTCGTTGCCGATCCGCTCCAAGAGGCCGAGGGCGTGGGGACCGGACAGCGCCATCAGCCCAGCATTCGACAGGTTGACCCGCCGCTCGTCCTGCGTGGCATCCTTCTCCTCACGGATCGCCAGGACGCGGCCTCCTTCCGTCAGCACGCGCCCGTAGCCGGTGGGGTCGGCGGCCTCGAAGGCGAGCACCGCCACCGCCGCACCCTCGCGCAAGGGCGCGCGCAGGCGGGCATAGGTTTCGGCCGTGACGAGGGGCGTGTCGCCGAAGGCCACGATCACGTCCTGCCCGCCCTCAAGGGCGTCGCGGGCGGCGAGCACCGCGTGCGCGGTGCCGAGCCGCTCGGCCTGCGGATGGATGCCGGCACCGGGCGCCAGCCGCTCGATCTCGCGGACGACGTCCTCGCGGCCCGGCTCGACCACCACGGCGAGGCGGGAGGCTCCTGCCTCCTGCACCGCGGCGAGCACGTGGCCGAGCATCGAGCGGTTGGCCAAGGCGTGCAGGACCTTGGGCCGGTCGGAGCGCATCCGCGTGCCCTTGCCGGCCGCCAGCACGATCGCGGTGAAGCCGCTCTCCGCCCCGTGGTTCGCACCTGCCGTCATCGAAATCCGCTCTCTGCCGTCGAGAAGTGCTTCACGAAACACCCGGCCACCGACCGCGACGGCGCAGCGGGGCAACGTGAAAGACACTGAATCGAGGGTCCGTTTAGCCGATCGGACGGCGTGCGCGAAGAGCGTGCGGAACGGCGCTGCTCCAGCGGCGCGAGGACGAGGCCGCGACCGAAGAGATACTCACCACGGCAGGCAGCGGATCTGAAGCAGATCCTCCGCGCTCATCCGGATTCCAAACGCCAGAACGCGCCAAGCCGGCATCGTCGCCAGGCCGAGGCCCGCGGCGAGGACGAGCCAAGGCCAAGCCCTCCGCAGGGTCTTCGTTTGCCGCCGCAGGCCGCCCTCTCCCGCCCGCCTCATCGCCGCAGCGCGGCGGGAGCCGCCCCGGTCGGCCGGCGCCTCGTCCGCAACAGCCAGACGCCGCACAGCAGCATGGCGAGGCCCCAGGCGAGGAAGCCGAGATCCCAGGCCAGCCAGTGCGACCGGTCCACCTGCTCGTTGACGTGGTGCACGCCGAGCCACTGGTGATCGATCAGTCCTTCGACGAGGTTGAACAGCCCCCAGCCGACGAGAAGGCTGCCGGCCAGCGCCCGATTCGACCAGCGCAGATTCCGTCCCCGCGCCCGGCGCCACAGGATGAACAACCCGGCCACGACGAAGACGTAGGTGGCGCTGTGGAAAATCCCGTCCCACAGCGTGTTGAGTTCGAGGTTGTCGATCGAGGTGATCGGGTACCAGGAGCTGAGCATATGGTGCCATTGCAGCACCTGATGCAGCACGATTCCGTCGAAGAACCCGCCGAGGCCGAGCCCGAACAGCACGCCTGCCGCGACCGGGAAGTCGGCCCCCTCCGTCGGTGCGGGAGCGCTCGCTTGATCGCGCATCGACGCCGGCCTCACGGCGAGCGGTAGGCGGAGCCATCCTCGGCCCGCGCCGGGGTCTCGACGTAGCGGCCCTGATCCGGCACGGCGACGCGTTCGAAATCTTGCGCCAGCGCATCGAGGCCGCGGCGCAGCTCCGGCCCGTGGAGGGCGCGTCCGTGGCCGGTCACCACACGTTCGGGCTTAAGGGCGGCAAGGCTGCGCACGGAGGCGCCCGCGGCCGGCCAATCGAGGGTCAGATACATCGGCGGGCCGTGCACCTCCGGCGCCTGCGTGACCACGGCATAGGCCGATTCCTGGGCGGTGGTGACGAAGGCGTCGCCCGCGATCAGGCTGCCGTCGGCCTCACGCCAGAACGAGACGTGGCCCGGCGCGTGGCCCGGCGTATGGAGCCAGCGCCAGCCCGGCATCGGCGGCACGCTGCCGTCGGCGGGCAGAACTTGCAGGCGCGACGACACATCCACGGGCTTGGTGGGGTAGAGCGGCGCGATGCGCGCCATCAGGCCGCCACCAACGCTCGGATCCGGCGTCGGGTAGGCGGCGCTGCCGTCGAGAAAGGGGCGCTCGAGCCCATGGGCGTAGACCGGTGCGTCCCACTCCTCCGCCAGATCCTCCAGCACGCCGACATGGTCGAAATGGCCGTGGGTCAGCACGATGGCCGCCGGGCGCGCACCCTCGCCGAAGCGGGCGGCGGCGGCGCTGCGGATCGCGGCCTTCGATCCCGGAATGCCGGCATCGACGAGGACCCAGTTGCGGTCACCCGCGCCGGAGAAACCGACGAACACGACGTTGGCCAGCACGAGGCGGCGATAGGCGAGATCGGGCGCGATCTCGTGGGTGCCGTCGTCGCGCTCGGCATCGGCCCGCGGATCGTCGGCACGGGCCTCGCGGCTGATCGGGATCTGCTGCGCCATGGCCTTCTCCTGTGCGAGGGAAGACGGGAGCCGGTGAGCGCTCCGGCCTGCGGGAAGGGTCGTCACGGGAAGGCCGGGGCGAAAGCTTTGTTCCCGCACCGCGACAGGACAGAAACGGCGGCCGCGGGGGCATTCATTCGGAAACCGAGCGTGCGCGCTCCGGTTGGAAGCCTACCCGCCACCGGGGCGACCCGGCCTATACGCGTTCAGGGTCCGTCACCGTGCCCATGATGTCCCGTGCCGCCTTCGATGCGCCTGTCACGCGGCTGCCGAGCGGCGGCTCCATAACCGGCCTCATGACCGGCCTCCCGCAAAGCCCTCGATTCCGGACCTGATGCCGTGAGTGATCCCACCTATCCGCCCCTCGACAGGCTCAAACCCGTAGCCTTCGGCCTGTGGATCGTGGACAGCGGCCCGATCCACGCCGCCGGCCTGCCGCTGCCCGTGCGCATGACCGTGGTGCGACTCGCCGATGGCGGCCTGTGGCTGCACTCGCCAACCCGCTACGACGCACGTCTGCACCGCGAGATCGAGGTGCTCGGGCCGATCCGCCACCTCGTCGCGCCCAATGTCGGGCACTGGACCTATCTGAAGGAATGGCAGCGGCATTGCCCGCAGGCCCTGACCTGGGCCGCCCCGAACCTGCGCGAGCGCCGGCAGGTCCGTCAGGCGGGCGTGCGGCTCGACCGGGATCTCGGCGACGCGCCGCCGCCCGAATGGGCCGACGACCTTTCGCAGGTGGTCGTACCCGGCGGCTTCGGCTTCCGAGAAGTAGCCTTCTTCCACGCCGCCTCGGCCACGCTGATCCTGACCGACCTCGTGTTGAACTTGGAACCGGATAAGCTCCCGCCCCTGCTGCGCCCGCTCCTGCGGATCGCCGGGGCAACTGCACCCGATGGGCGGGCGCCGATCTATCTCAGGCTGGTGGTGCGCCTGCGCAAGCGCGACGCGGCCCGTGCCGCCGCCGCACTCGTCGCCCTTTCGCCGGAGCGGGTGGTGTTCAGCCACGGCGCCTGGTTCGATCGGAACGGCACAGCCGAGCTGCGCCGCTCCCTCCGCTGGTTGCTCGACTAAATATCTCTCACAAGACTCCCGCCGCGCTGTCGTCGCCAGAACGAGAACGGTCGAGGACCGGGAGTTTTGTGAGGCAGTTTAAGACCAGCCTGGCGCTTCCCCGCCGATCGCTCAGGCGTTCGAGCGCCCGCGGTGATCGGGATCGACCCCGCCCTCCGGCGTGGTCTCGTTCTCGACATCGCCCTCGAAGGTGGAATCCCCCTCGATCGCCTCCGGGTCGGTTCCGGTCAGTCCCTTCGACTGCCCGATGCCCGGATTACCCTTCAGGTCGGCATCGCTCGGCGTATCCGTCTTCAGATGCTTCGACATGCGAACGTCGTCTCCCGGTGTCTTCGGTTTGAGTCCGGGCAACCGGGCTTCTCGGAGGGTGTTCCGGGCGCATCCTGTCTCACCCGCGCAAGCGGGGCCGGGCTTGCCTGCGGAAATCCTTCGCTTTCCAGAGCCGGTACGGGTCGCGGCTTACGGTGCCTGCGGCGGCGTGTCCTCCCGCTGCGCCCGGCGCAGGGCGTCGAGCAACGCGCCCTCGATGAGCAGGGCGGAGCCGTAATGGAACTCGATGTCGAAGGCGTGCCGGGAGTTCATGGAGAGCGAGGCGCTCTGCATGGCGACAAGCCGCCCCGCCTCGTCGAACAGCCCCGAGCCCGAGCCGCCATAGCCGTCGTTGCAGTCGTGCCGGGCCCGCCGGATGCCGCCTTCCGTCGGCGGATCGATCCGGCGCACCGTGCAGGTCTCCAGGCTGCTGTCACCCCGGTAGTTCTGGTGACCGCCGGGGGCGACCAGGGTCACGGCGAGCGACAGGTCCCCGGTGGAAAGGTCGGGGGGCGCATCGGGCAGCGGCTGGCGCAGTGCCTCGGCCGGCCGCACGAGGCGCAGGAGCGCCCAGTCGTCGGTGATGTGGAGGCGCGTCGCGTCCGCCGCGACGCCGAGATGCAGGCTCTCGGCAACGAAATCATAGTTGCGCCCGCCAATCTGAAAGTAGCAGTCGCCGACCTGCCGCGTCGTTTCGAGTTGCCGGTTGCGGAAGTTGTGCGCGTTCAGCATCACGAGCGAGGGCGTGCCAATCAGCCACGCGGCGGCCGCCTTCTGCGGCACGCCGTCCGAGCGGCGGCACCAGAGGACACCCGCCCCCGGATAGCGGGCCCGGTCGCCGCTGGTCAGGTCGCGGCGCCCGTCCTGGGGATAGAGCGCGGCCGTTTCGGTGACGTCTCGCGTCTGTGTTCGGGCCGGTGCATCGGGCGGCGGGTGCGGCGCATCGTCTCCGCGTGCGGTGCCAGCCCACGCCACGAGGGCGAAGAACCCACACACCGCTAGACCGCCCCGCGCGCGCTGCCCCTGCGCCATGGCCGAAAAGCCTCCCACTCGGTCGGGCCGCTTCGCGAGGGCCCGTTGACGGCCACGGTGCGACGGGTCCCGCCCCCGGTCAAGACAAGGCCAACACGTTGCGACACTACGCCTTAGCACATTTATGATTGCCTTATCTTCCTGATAAGAAATGTCCGACCAGCTAAAGACATCGCGTCCAATCAAAGCCTAGAAAATATAGGCGAAGGGACGCTAATAAGTCTTTCATAAGACCGCGAAAATCTAAGAATGTTCTTAGATCTACGGTGCGGCACTTCGAAGGACTTCCGAGCGGTCCTGGAACCTCAGAAGAACGTCTGAGAGATACCGCGAGGCCGAAAGGCGAGGCGGTTCAGCGAGGAGACGCAGGATGAGCAGGTTTGTGACATCAGTCTCGGCCTTGGCGATGCTGGCGCTCGCGCCGGCCGCGCTGTCGAGCGGGGCCTACGCCAACGATAAGCTGGTCGAGCTGTCGAAGAGCGACGACAACTGGGTGATGCCCGGCAAGAACTACGATTCAAACAACTTCAGCGACCTGAAGCAGATCAACAAGGGCAACGTGAAGCAGCTTCGGCCGGCTTGGACGTTCTCGACCGGCCTTCTGAACGGCCACGAGGGCGCGCCGCTCGTCGTCGACGGCAAGATGTACATCCACACCTCGTTCCCGAACAACACCTTCGCTCTCGGCCTCGACGATCCGGGCACGATCCTGTGGCAGGACAAGCCGAAGCAGAACCCGGCCGCCCGCGCGGTCGCCTGCTGCGACCTCGTCAACCGCGGCCTCGCCTACTGGCCCGGCGACGGCAAGACCCCGGCGCTGATCCTCAAGACCCAGCTCGACGGCAACGTCGCCGCCCTCAACGCCGAGACCGGCGAGACGGTGTGGAAGGTCGAGAACTCCGACATCAAGGTCGGCTCGACGCTCACGATCGCCCCCTACGTCGTCAAGGACAAGGTCATCATCGGCTCCTCGGGCGCCGAGCTCGGCGTGCGCGGCTACCTGACCGCCTACGACGTGAAGACCGGCGAGCAGGTGTGGCGCGCCTACGCCACGGGTCCGGACAAGGACCTGCTGCTGGCCTCCGACTTCAACATCAAGAACCCCCATTACGGTCAGAAGGGCCTCGGCACCGGGACCTGGGAGGGCGATGCCTGGAAGATCGGCGGCGGCACCAACTGGGGCTGGTACGCCTACGATCCGGGCACGAACCTGATCTACTTCGGCACCGGCAACCCGGCGCCGTGGAACGAGACCATGCGTCCGGGCGACAACAAGTGGACGATGACGATCTTCGGCCGCGACGCCGATACGGGTGAAGCCAAGTTCGGCTACCAGAAGACCCCGCACGACGAGTGGGACTACGCCGGCGTCAACGTCATGATGCTCTCCGAGCAGAAGGACAAGGACGGCAAGGCCCGCAAGCTGCTGACCCACCCGGACCGCAACGGCATCGTCTACACGCTCGACCGTACCGACGGCGCGCTCGTCTCGGCGAACAAGCTCGACGACACGGTCAACGTGTTCAAGTCGGTCGATCTCAAGACCGGCCAGCCGGTGCGCGATCCGGAGTACGGCACCCGGATGGACCACCTCGCCAAGGACATCTGCCCCTCGGCGATGGGCTACCACAACCAGGGTCACGACTCGTACGATCCGAAGCGTGAACTGTTCTTCATGGGCATCAACCACATCTGCATGGATTGGGAGCCCTTCATGCTTCCCTATCGTGCGGGTCAGTTCTTCGTCGGTGCGACGCTGAACATGTATCCGGGCCCGAAGGGCGACCGTCAGAACTACGAAGGTCTCGGCCAGATCAAGGCGTACAACGCGATCACCGGCGACTATAAGTGGGAGAAGATGGAGCGCTTCGCCGTGTGGGGCGGCACCATGGCCACCGCGGGCGACCTCGTCTTCTACGGCACGCTCGACGGCTACCTGAAGGCGCGTGACTCCGACACGGGCGACCTTCTCTGGAAGTTCAAGATCCCGTCCGGCGCCATCGGCTACCCGATGACCTACACCCACAAGGGCACGCAGTACGTCGCCATCTACTACGGCGTCGGCGGCTGGCCGGGTGTCGGCCTCGTGTTCGACCTCGCCGACCCGACCGCCGGCCTCGGCGCGGTGGGTGCCTTCAAGAAGCTCGCCAACTACACCCAGATGGGTGGCGGCGTGGTGGTGTTCTCGCTCGACGGCAAGGGCCCCTACGACGATCCGAACGTCGGCGAGTGGAAGTCGGCCGCCAAGTAAGGCGACCATCGGACCGAAGGTCCGTGCCGCCTGACGGCGGATGACGACCGCCCCTCCCCCCTCGCCCGGGGGAGGGGCTGGGTTGAGGGAGCGCTGGCCTCTCGCGGGCTCCGCGATCGGTCGGCGCTCCCCGCCCCTCTTCGCAGGACGGTGCCGGGCCGGCAGAGGGCCGCCCATCCTGTTCTGCACGGGAGATGCGCGATGCGAGGATGGACGAAACAGGTCCGCGCCGAGAGACCCCGCGCCAAGACTCGATAAGAATAATCCAGAGGAAACGAAGATGTCGCTCGTGAACGGACGCCGCCGGGCCGTCGCCTCGGCCGTCGCCCTCGCTGCCTTGACCGGTCTGTGCGCGCCCGTCCTGGCGCAGGATTCGAAGGCCGCCGAGACCGCGAAACCCGATGCCGGGACCTTGCGCGTCTGCGCTGCCGAGCAGCCGCCGCTCTCGATGAAGGACGGCTCGGGCCTCGAGAACCGCATCGCCACCGCCGTCGCCGAGGCGATGGGCCGCAAAGCCCAGTTCGTGTGGCTCGGCAAGCCGGCGATCTACCTCGTGCGCGACGGGCTGGAGAAGAAGACCTGCGACGTGGTGATCGGGCTCGATGCCGACGATCCCCGCGTGCTGGCCAGCAAGCCCTATTACCGCTCGGGCTACGTCTTCCTCACTCGCGCCGACAAGGATCTCGACATCAAGTCCTGGTCCGATCCGCGGCTCAAGGAAGTGAGCCACATGGTGGTCGGCTTCGGCACGCCCGGCGAGGCGATGCTCAAGGATATCGGCCGCTACGAAGAGGATATGGCCTACCTCTACTCGCTGGTGAATTTCCGCGCGCCGCGCAACCAGTACACCCAGATCGATCCGGGCCGGATGGTGAGCGAGGTCGCCACCGGCAAGGCCGAGGTCGGCGTGGCCTTCGGGCCCGACGTCGCCCGCTACGTGCGCGACTCCTCGACCAAGCTGCGCATGACCCCGGTGCCCGACGACACTGCGCGCAGCGACGGCCAGAAGATGCCGCAGAGCTTCGACCAGTCGATGGGCGTGCGCAAGGACGACACCGCCCTGAAGGCGGAGATCGACGCCGCCCTGGAAAAGGCCAAGCCGAAGATCGAGGCGATCCTGAAAGAGGAGGGCGTCCCCGTGCTGCCCGTCTCGAACTGATCCGTCGAACGATCCCGATTGCGATGAGGACCAAGAACAAGACGATGATGAACCGGACAAAGATCGGTGCCGCCCTCCTCGGCCTCGCGCTCGTCGGCGGCTCTCTGCCGGCCCTGGCGCAGCCTCAGGCCGGACCGCAGACGGGCGTGACCTTCCGCAACACCGTGACCGGCGAGGCGCTCGACGTCACGCAGGGCAAGGAAGGCGGCCGCGACACGCCCGCCGTGAAGAAATTCCTCGAGACCGGCGAGAACAGCTACATCGACGACAAGTCCTGCCTACGGAACGGCGAGAGCTTGTTCGCGACTTCGTGCTCGGGCTGCCACGGCCACCTCGCCGAGGGTAAGCTCGGCCCGGGGCTGAACGACAATTACTGGACCTACCCGTCCAACACGACGGATGTGGGCCTGTTCGCCACGATCTTCGGCGGCGCCAACGGCATGATGGGCCCGCACAACGAGAATCTGACGCCCGACGAGATGCTGCAGACCATCGCCTGGATTCGTCACCTCTATACGGGGCCGAAGCAGGACGCCGTGTGGCTGAACGACGAGCAGAAGAAGGTCTACACGCCCTACAAGCAGGGCGAAGTCATCCCGAAGGACGCCAAGGGCCAGTGCAAGCCGCTGGAGGAGTGATCCTTTCGGGTTTCGGGCCGGCTCGAACCGGCGCGATCGAGGGGGCGGGCCGTGGGATCGCATCGCCGCTCGCGGCGAGATCCCCGGACGATCAAGCCCCAAGAAGAGCAGGCTCAGCCAAGAGCAAGTCTCACAAAGTGGAGGAAACCATGAAGACCACTCTCATCGCCGCCGCGGCCATCGCCCTGTCCGGCCTCGCCGCCCCGGCGCTCGCCTATGACGGCACCAAGTGCAAGGCCGCGGGCAATTGCTGGGAGCCGAAGCCCGGCTTCCCCGAGAAGATCGCCGGCTCCAAGTACGATCCCAAGCACGATCCCAAGGAGCTGAACAAGCAGGCCGATTCCATCAAGCAGATGGAAGAGCGCAACAAGAAGCGCGTCGAGAACTTCAAGAAGACCGGCAAGTTCGAGTACGACGTCAGCAAGATCGCGGCAAACTGAGCCGTTTTGTCCCCTCCCCTCGCGGGGAGGGGTTCGGGGCGGGGGTGGTCCAGGAGGCACCGCCCGGCGCCCCATCCGGACAGGCCCTGCCCCGATCCGTTCTCCGAAACGGAGCGGAGGCAGCGGCGGCCCATGGCGCCTGGGGCGCCCAAGACGGCAAACAAAGGCCAACCGCCGAATGAACACCTTGCGCCCCGGCGACGCCATGCTCACCGACTGGCGGGATTCCGCCGCGCGCTTCGAGCGCGAGATCGGCAAGGCCGTCGTCGGCCAGGAACGGGCGATCCGCCTCCTGACGATCGCGATCTTCGCCCGCGGCCACGTCATGCTCGAAGGCGATGTCGGCGTCGGCAAGACCACGCTGCTGCGCGCGGTCGCCCGCGGCCTCGGCGGCGCCTACGAGCGCGTCGAGGGCACCGTCGACATGATGCCGACGGATCTGATCTATCACACCTATCTCGGCGAGGACGGCCGCCCGCGGGTCGAGCCCGGCCCGGTGCTGCGGCGGGCCGAAGACCTCTCGGTGTTCTTCTTCAACGAAATCAACCGCGCCCGGCCCCAGGTCCACGCACTGCTCCTGCGCATCATGGCCGAGCGCAGCGTCACCGCCTTCAACCGAGAATACCGCTTCCCCAACCTCCAGGTCTTCGCCGACCGCAACCGGGTTGAGCGCGAGGAGACCTTCGAGCTTCCGGCCGCCGCCCGCGACCGCTTCCTCATGGAGATCGGCATGGAGGCGCCGCGCGACGCGCAGGCCCGCCGCGACCTCGTGTTCGATCCCCGCTTTCACGACACCGACCGGCTCACCGAAGAGGTCGCGGCCGGCGTGCTCGATTTCGAGCGCATCGGCACCATCGCCAGCGCGATCCAGCACGCGATCTCGGCCGAGCCGGCGATCGAGGCCTACGTCGTCGGCCTGTGGGAGGCGCTGGTGCGTCCCGGCCCCGCCGGCATCCGCCTGCCCGGCATCGACATGGACCGCCTCATCCAGGGCGGCGCCTCGCCCCGCGGCGTCGCCTTCCTCGTGCGCGCCGCCCGCGTCCGCGCTTGGCTGGAGGGCCGGGACTGGCTGGTGCCGGAGGATATCCGCGCCGTCTTCCCCGAGGTGATGGCCCACCGCGTCTTCCTCGAACCTGTCTACGAGATGCGGCGCGCGCAGATCGTGCCCGACCTCATCCGCGCCGTGTTCGAGACGGTGCCCGCCCCGTGAGCGGCCCGGAGGACGGGGTCAACGATGGGGCCGACATCATCTATCTGCCGCGCTGGCGGCCCGGCGGACACCGAGTCGGCGCCCATCGCGGGCGCGATGCGGGCGGCCTCGGCACGTTCCGCGATCAGGTCAGTTTCGCGCGCCTGCCGGATGCCCAGCGCATCGACCTGCGCGCGTCGCTCCGCGACCCGTTCGAGGGCGTGTTCGTGCGCCGCTTCGAGGCGCGCAGCCCGGTCGAGACTTACGCGCTGATCGACCTCTCCGCCTCCATGCGCTTCCGCGGCCGGGCCGACCGGCGCGAACTGGCGCAAACCTTCTGCGCCACGCTCGCCCGCTCGGCGACGCGGATCGGCGACGGCTTCGGCGTGATCGCCTGCGACGACACGTTGCGCGACGACCTCACTCTGCCCGCGACCCGACACCGCGCCGCCGCCCAGGCCGCCGCCGCGCGCCTGCGCGAGGCGACCTGCGATGGGCACGGCGCCGCGGGCCTGCTGGAGGCCGCGCGCCGCCTCGCCGGGCGCCCGAAGCTGATCTTCCTCGTCTCCGATTTCCGCTGGCCCGAGGCGCTGATCGAAGGGGTGTTCTCGGCGCTGGCGCTGCACGACGTGACCCCGGTGCTGCTTGCCGATTCCGCCGAGTCCGAAGACCTGCCGGCCTGGGGCCTCGTGGAACTCGACGACCTGGAGGGCGCCGGGCGACGCCTCGTGTTCCTGCGCCCGTCCTTACGCCGCCGCTGGATCGCCCGCGAGGCCGAGCGCGTCGAACGCTTGCGCCGGATCTGCGCGCCCTTCGCCCGTCCGCCCTTCCGGCTCGCCGACCGCTTCGACGCCGAGGCGCTGAGCCGCCACCTGATGACGACGTGAGAGCGATGCGCGCGCTTCCCCTCGCCATCCTCCTCGCGCTGGTGTCGCTGCCGGCCGCCGCCCAGGTGCGCAGCGTCGAGCTGCGCACGCCCCGCGCTTTCGGCTATTTCCAGGGCGACCTCGTACAGGTCCAGGCCGAGATCCGCACCGATCCCGGCTTCACTCTGCAGCGCCCGTCGCTGCCCAAGCCCGGCCCGGTCACCTACTGGCTCGACCTGCGCGACGTGCGCACGGAGGAAAGCCGGGCTGCCGACGGCGCGCATGTGATCCGGCTGCGCCTGACCTATCAGGACTTCTACGTCGCGCTCGATGCCCGCACCCTCGAAGTGCCGGGCTTCCCCGTCACCGTCGAGAGCGCCGGCACGAACGGATCGACCACGGCGGTGGCGCAGGTGCCCACCTGGAAGATCGGCGTCTCGCCCCTGCGCGAGGTGCAGCCCGAGCGGCGCGACGACCCGGCCGAGTACCTGCGGCCCGACGGGCGCGCCCCGCGCCTCGATCCGCAGCCGGCGCTGGCCTCCGCCGCCGGCTTCCTGGCGCTCGCCGTCCTGGCGCTGGGGCTGCTCGCCTACGACCGGGCGTGGTGGATTTTTGGAACCCGCCGCGGTCGGCCCTTCGCGCAGGCGCTGAAATTACTCGGCCGGGCGAAGCGGCAATCGCAGGGGGAAGCCCTGTACCGCGAGGCGCTGCTCGCCCTGCATCGCGGCCTCGACGCGACCGACGGGCGCCGAGTGCTCGCCGACGACCTGCCTGACTTCCTCGGCCGCCATCCCGCCTTCCGGGGACAGGCGAGCGGCCTCCAAAAGTTCTTCTCGGCCTCGCGGCTGGCCTTCTTCGGCCGGGACACCGCCGGGGCCGGGACGACGCTGCCCCTGCCCGAAGCCGAAGCGCTGCTGCGCCGGCTCGGCGCGGTCGAGCGGAGCGCGTGACCCGGTGACGGCGCTCCTCCCCGCACTCGGCGTGGCCACGCCCTGGCTGCTGTGGCTCCTGCCGCTGGTGCTGCTGCCGCTGCTCCTGTCCGTCACCCGGCGCAGCGCGGTGTCGTCGGTCGCGGCGGCCCCCGAGGACCCGCTCTCCTCCGGCCTGCGGATCGCCCTGACCGCCGCCGGCATGCTGGCAGTCGGCGGCCTCGTCCTGGCGCTGGCCGGGCCGTACCGCGCGGGCGAACGCGTGACCCGCACCGGCATCGGCGCCCAGATCTCGATGCTGATCGACCGCTCGGGCAGCATGAACGAGACCTTCGCCGGCCGGCAGCCCTCGGGAGCGGAGGAATCGAAGGCCGCCGCCTCCCGGCGCATCCTGCGCGACTTCGTCGGCGAGCGCGCCCATGACCAGTTCGCGGTGACCGCCTTCTCGACCGCGCCGATGCTCGTGGTGCCGATGACCGACCGGCACGATGCCGTGCGCGCGGCGGTCGCCGCCATCGACCGCCCCGGCCTCGACTACACCAACGTCGCCCGCGGCCTCGGGATGGCGCTGTCGCAGTTCGGGGCGGGCGCCCCGGGGGTGTCGCGCGCCCTGCTGCTGGTCTCGGACGGCGCGGCGGTGATCGATCCGCGCATCCAGGGGCAGTTGCGCGCCGAGTTCACGAAAGTGCAGCCGAACCTCTACTGGCTGTTCCTGCGCACCAAGGGCTCGCCCTCGATCTATGACAAGCCTGCGGGCGAGGACACGCCGCAGGCCGCGCCCGAGCGCCATCTCGACCTGTTCTTCAAGAGCCTCGGCGTGCCCTATCGCGCCTTCGAGGCCGAGGGCGCCGACGCGGTGGCGAATGCCGTGCGCCAGATCGAGGCGCTGGAGCGCGACCCCATCCCCTATACCGAGGAGCGCCCGCGCCGCGACCTCACCGGCTGGGCCTACGCGCTGGCGGCCTTCGGCCTGCTCCTCCTCGTGCTGGCCAAGCTGGCGGAGACGGATTTTGTCCACGTGTCGGCGCGGGCGCCGTCACGGCGCCCCGCTGATCCGGCTCCCGCCACTGGTGAGGCGGTCGCCGTCTCCAAAAGGGCCGCCGCATGATGCCCTCCGCCCTCTCCCACGCGCATTCCCAATCCCCTTCTCCATCCCTGCGCGCCCGGATCGGTGCGGGCGCGGCGCAGGGCTGGCGCCTCTTTCGCCCCTACGGGCTCGTGCTGCTGCCGATCCTGCTGCTCGCCGCCGCCGCGGCCCTCGCGCTCACGGCCTGGCGGGACGCGCGCACCAATGCGGTCATCGCGGAGCTGGAAGCGGGGCG
Source organism: Methylobacterium sp. J-043 (assembly GCF_022829505.1). Classification (NCBI taxonomy): domain Bacteria; kingdom Pseudomonadati; phylum Pseudomonadota; class Alphaproteobacteria; order Hyphomicrobiales; family Methylobacteriaceae; genus Methylobacterium; species Methylobacterium sp. J-043. The sequence goes on from NZ_JAKSYB010000075.1 coordinate 139,254, forward strand.
CGACATCGCCATCCCGCCGGACGCCCCGGACGCTCTCCTCGTCGCGCGCACGAAATTCCTGGCGTTTCGCGACCGCATGAGTGAGGCCGAGCCGCTGCTGGAGACCCTCGACCATCGGCGATCCGCCGACGCGGCGGCGCGCGCCCGCTACATCGTCGCCAATGCCCGCATCCGCGAAGCCTTCCGGCTGATCGAGCGCAGCGAACTCGACAAGGCGGGCCCGCAGGTCACGCTCGCACGCCAGGACTACCGCCGGGCGCTTCAGGCCCGGCCCGACTTCTGGGACGCGAAGTTCAACTTCGATGTCGCCTCGCGCCTGATCCGCGACTTCCCGGAATTCGACCGCAAGTTCGGTGACGAGCTGAAGGCCGAGCCCAAGCAGATCTGGACCGACATCCCCGGCCAGCCGCGGGGCGGGCCATGAGGAGGCCGGGGGCCAGCGTCTGGGCCGAGCTTCCGTTCGCCAGAAACCTGCGCGACCGCCGCTTCCAGGCGCTCGCCGCGGCCTTGCTTCTCGCGGTGCTCGCGATCGTCGTGCCGCCGCTGCCGCTCACCCGCTCGGGTGTGGCGGTGCTGGCGGTGGTCGACATCACTGGCAGCATGAACGTGCGCGACTATACAAGCGATGGGCGCCCGGCGAGCCGGCTCGACACCGCCAAGGCGGCCCTGCGCGCGCTGATCCCCGAACTGCCCTGCGGCTCGCGCCTCGCGCTCGCCCTGTTCACCGAGCGGCGGCCGTTCCTGCTGTTCGGGCCGATCGAGGTCTGCGCCGATTTCGCGCCGCTGGACGGGGCGATCGCGGCGCTCGACTGGCGCATGGCCTGGGAGGGCGACAGCCGTATCAGTTCGGGCCTTCACCGGGCCGTCACGATGGCCGGGGAACTCGACACCGACCTCCTGTTCATCACCGACGGCCAGGAGACGCCACCGCTCCCCGCCAACGGCATCCCGCCCTTCGAGGGCAAGCCGGGGGCGGTGCGCGGCCTGATCGTCGGGGCGGGCGGCCACGCGCTGGCGCCGATCCCGAAGTTCAACGATCGCGGCCGCGAGACCGGCTTCTACGCCGAGACCGACGTGCAGCAGGAGAACCGCTTCGGCCCGCCGCCGGCCGACGCGGAATCGCGCGAGGGCTACAACCCGCGCAACGCCCCCTTCGGCGGCGCGGCGGCGCGCGGCGAGGAGCATCTCTCCTCCGTGCGCGAGCCGCATCTGAAGGCTTTGGCTACGCAGACCGGCCTCGCCTACGCCCATCTCGACGGGCCGGACCTGCGCGCGCCCCTCCTCGCGGCCGCCACGCCGCGTCCCCTTCCGAGCCGGCTCGACCTGCGCCCCTTCCTCGGCGCGGCGGCTCTGGCCGTCGTGCTCGCCGTCTTCCTCGCGGGTGCGCTCCGCGCCCGCTTCACACCCTCCACCCCCAGCAGGATGTCATAATGCGTCTGTCCCTTCTCGTTCTTCCGCTCGCGCTCGCCGCGACCGCCGCACTCGCCCACGGCCCGACCCCGCAGAAGGTCTCCCAGTCGATCACGATCAAGGCGAGCCCGGACGCGGTGTGGAAGGTGGCGGGCGATTTCGCCGGCATCGGAAAGTGGCACCCGGCGATCGAGAAGGCGGAGGGCAGCGGCTCGAAGGATGGCGGCACCCGCACCCTCACCTTCAAGAGCGGTGGCAAGATCGAGGAGAGCCTCGACGAGTACAAGGCAGAGGGCCGCACCTATTCCTACCGGATGGGCGAGCCGGACCTGAAGGCGCTGCCGGTCTCGTCCTACTCGGCGACCTTCACCGTGAGCCCGGAGGGCGACGGCTCCAAGGTCGAGTGGATGGGCCGCTTCTATCGCGGCGACACCGGCAACGAGCCGCCGGAGAACCTCAGCGACGAGGCCGGCAAGGCGGCGATGAACACGTACTTTTCCGAGGGCCTGAAGGGCCTGAAGGCGGCCGTGGAGGGTGGCAAGGCGAAATGATCCGTCCCGCCCTCGCCGCGCTGATCCTCGCGCCCACCCTCACCGGCCTGCCCGCCGGGCAACCGGCTCAGGCTGCGACGGTCTACGTCGCGAGCCAGCAGGGGGCGCAGGTCACGCGTGTCGAGGCGGGCGCGGTCGCGGGCCACGCCACCGTCGCTTCTGCCCCCGCGACGGTGGCGGCGGGCGGCGGGCTGGTGTTCCTCAGCCATCCCGACGGACACGCGATCACGGTCGCCGACGCCGCCACGGGGGCGGTGTTGCGCCGCCTCCCCTACAAGGGCCAGGGCTTCGGCCTCGCCGCCTCAGCCGACGGGCGAACCCTGTTCGTCGACGACTGGTCGGGCAACCGCGTCGATCGGCTCTCGGCCGCGGACGGCACGGTCGAGGCCTCCGCCGAGACCGGCCGGGATCCGGCGCACATCACCCTCGACCGGGCCGGCCGGCTCTACGTTGCCGACCGGGAGAGCCATGCGATCAGCGTGTTCGACGGGGCGCGGATGACGCGGCTCGCGACGATTCCCGTCGGCACCGCCCCCTTCGCCCTGGCGCTCAGCCCGGACGAGCGCCGCCTCTACGTCGGCAACGTGCGCAGCAACGACCTCACCGTGATCGACACGGGGGCGCTCAAGGCGCTGGCCACCGTGCCGGCCGGCGCCATGCCCTACGGCATCGCCGTGAGCCCGGACGGGGCGCGGGTGTTCGTCACCAACCAGCATGCCGGCACGGTCACCGTGCTCGATGCGGGCACGCTCGCAACCGCGGCGACCGTCGGCGTCGGCCGCTACCCGGAGGGCATCGTGATCGAGGGGGGAAAAGCCTACGTGGCGAACTGGTTCTCCGACACCGTGTCCGTCATCGATCTCGCCACGCTGAAGGAACTCACCCAATTGCCGGTCGCTGAGGGCCCGCGCAGCCTCGCGATCGCCGCCCCGGCGAAGGAAACCCTGCGATGAGACCGCTCGCCGCCGGTCATTTTGTCGGTCTTGCGGCCGGGCTCGCCGCCCTGCTTCTTCTCTCCGCCTGCGACCGCGGCGAAACCTCCGGCGAGGCGTCGAACGCGGCGCCCGACCGGGGCGATGATGCAGCCATCGTCGCCTCGACCGCGGAAGACCACCTGCCCGACTGGCTCTCGCCCACCGACGGCACGGATCCTGCCCGTTGGCTCGCGGGGCGCGAGGCGGGACACCCCTTGCCCGGCGACGCGGCTGCGGTCAGGGAACTGCGCGAATCCCTCGACCGGGCGCGCAGCGCCTTCGTGGAAGACAAGCGCATGATCGCCAACCGCACGGTGCAACTCGGACAGATGCTGTCCGAGATCGGCAAGACGGAATCCTATCGCGGCCTGATCGACGGCCTCGGCGCGATCGCGTCGGTGCGGGGGCGCCACAAGAGTCTCTACGGCGAGATGTGCCAGCACTACTACAACACCCGCGCCCAGGGCGCCGACCACGCCACCGCCCTCACCCGCCTCGAAGCCCGCGAGCGGCCGGACATCGCCGCGCCGGAGATGCCGCCCGATCCGCCCCGGGAAACGGAAAAACAGACGGGAGGGCGGCCTTGAGTGATGGACGTGCCTCCGCCCGGCCCCTGCCTCGGACCTTGCCGGTGCGTCCGGAGACGATGCTCGTCATCGACGACCACCCGATCGTGATGCAGGGGGTGCGCCGGCTGGCGGAGGCCGCGGGCGTGGCCCGAGTCTACGAGGCCGCCGACATCGTCTCGGGCTACCGCCTGTTCCATCGGCACCGGCCGGCCCTCGTCGTGGCCGATCTGAGCTTTCGCGACGACGGCCTGTCCGGCCTGTCGCTGATCCGCCGCATCCGGGCGCTCGATCCGGCTGCACGCATCCTCGTCTTCAGCATGCATGCCGACCCGGTGCTGGTCTCCCGCGCCCTGGAGAGCGGCGCCCTCGGCTTCGCGCTCAAGGATGCCGGATCGGACGCCTTCATCGAGGCCCTCGACGCGGTCCACGCCGGGCAGGGCTACCTGCCGCACGCGCTCGCCACCGACGTGGCGATGCTGAACCGCAGCGCCCGGCCCGCCCCGCTCGCCACCTTGAGCGCGCGCGAATTGCAGATCCTGTCGCTGCTGAGCCAGGGCAAATCCTACGACGCCATCGCCAGCGCCATGGCGGTGAGCTACCGCACGATCATCAATGCCAGTTCCAGCATGCGCAAGAAGCTCGGCGTCGAGTCGCGCGCCGGCCTGGTCCAGATCGCGGTCAACCGGCGCAACGCGCTGCTGTGATACGGTTTCCGCTGATCCAAGCGGGGATCGTATCGCTCAGCCCGCGCGGCGCCTGAGCGAAGCCCAAATCCGCCATCCCGAAGGGATCAGCCGGATCTGGTATGAGTCCGCTCGAAGGGACGGCCGGCGGGCAAGCGAACAGTCATCCCGTCCTCACCCTCTCCTGAGGTGCCCGCGACAGCGGGCTTCGAAGGATGAGGGGCGGGTTGGATCGCCGTCATTCGGCGAACGGGGCCCGCGGGCTGGCATCGCCCGCGGGCGTGGCGAAGGGCAACGTCAGGGCCGCCGCCGCGAGCATGGCGGTGATCCAGCGCTTCGGCCGATCGGGCTGGCTCGCGGTGCGCGTCGGACCGTTGAGGCGGGGCCGGTGCAGCTCCCCGCCGAGCGGGGCCGGACGGCGGCCCTCCTCCGGCCCGCGGTCCCGGCCCCGATCGAGGTTCCGCTCGACCGCGCCGAGCAACGCGGCGGCGTCCCCATCCAGGCTGTCCCAGTGCCGGGTCAGGGCGCCGTGCTCCGCCGGCTCGGACGCCGCGGCGTCCGGTCCGGTCTCCGTTATCCGCTCCTCGGGGGCTGTCATGGCGAGCGGTCAGGCGCGGTGGTAGGCGTCCTCGAGGCGGACGATGTCGTCCTCGCCGAGGTAGCTGCCGAGTTGCACCTCGATCAGTTCGACATCGTCGTTGCCGGGATTCTCGAGGCGGTGGATGGCGCCGAGCGGGATGAAGATGTGCTCGCTCTCGCGGTAATCGGCGACCGTGTCGTCCACGGTGACCCGGGCGCAGCCGCGCACCACGACCCAGTGCTCGGCCCGGTGGCGATGTTTCTGAAGGGAGAGCCGGCCGCCGGGTGCAACGGTGATCCGCTTGACCTGGAAGCCGTCGGAAGCCTCCAGCACCCGGTAGCTACCCCAGGGGCGGTGCGAGGAGGCGTGCCACTCGGCCTGGGGCCGGCCCTTGCTGCGCAGGATCTCGACCATCTTGCGCACGTCGCCGGAGCGGCTGCGGTCGGCCACCAAAATCGCGTCCTTCTCGGCCACCACGACGAGGTCGCGCACGCCGACGAGCGAGGTCACCATCCCCTCCGAGGAGACGAAGCAGCCCTCGGTGTCAAACAGCTCGGCCGCGCCGCGGCTGACATTGCCGAGGTCGTCCCGCTCGCTGATCGCCCAGAGCGCGTTCCAGTTGCCCACATCCGACCAGCCGCAGCGCATCCGCGCGACCGCGGCGCGGCTCGTCTTCTCCATCACCGCGAAGTCGAGGGAGGTCTTGTGGGTGCCGGCAAACCCCTCGGCGTCGAGGGCGACCGCCCCGCCCTCGTCGGCGGCGGCCTCGACCGCCCGCGTGGCGGCGGCGGCCGTGTCGGGATCGAACGCGGCGTACTCGGCGCACAGGGTGTCCGCCCGCATCAGGAAGTTGCCGGAGTTCCACAGCCAGCGGTCCGAGAGGTAGGTCGCGGCACGGGCCGCATCCGGCTTCTCGGCGAAGGTGTGGACCGCATGGCAGCGCGCCTCGACGCGCGTGCCGGGCCGGATCCAGCCATATTCGGTGCTGGCGTGATCCGCCTCGATGCCGAAGGTGACGAGCCGCCCCGCCCGCGCCGCCGGCAGGGCGGAGGCCACCGCCCGGCGGAAGGCGCGCGGCTCGGTGACGATGTGGTCGGAGGGCAGCACGAGCACCACCGCGTCCGGATCCTGCCGCGCCACCAGGGTGCAGGCGGCCAGGATCGCCGGGCCGGAATCGCGGCGCTCCGGCTCCAGCAGCAGGGTGACGCCCGCATCGATGGCCGCCGCCTGCTTCTCGACGAGGCAGCGGTGATCGCGGTTCGCCACAACGATCGGCCGGGCGAAGAGCGGGCCCTGGAGCCGCATCAGGGTCTGCTGGAAGGTCGAGTGCGGCCCGAGCAGGGGCACGAACTGCTTCGGCATCGAGCTGCGGGAGGTGGGCCAGAGCCGCGTTCCCGAGCCGCCGCAGAGGATGACGGGCTGGATCCGTGCAGGCATCGACGGGCGTCCTTTTGTGCTGGGACTTGGGAAAAGGGGTCAGGGGGTTTCGACCGCGCTGCGCAGGGCGGGCGCCGCCTGCGAGACGGGACCGGGAGCGGCCGCCCCGCCACGGGCGGGGGCGGGGGCAGGGGCCGGCGCCTCTCCGGTACCGGCCTTGGCGGGCGAGACCTGCACGACGTCGCCCGGCAGCAGCACGGAGGTCAGGCTGGCCCGGAACGTCACCGCCCGGTCGCGCAGGGTCCGCGTCACCTCGACGGCCCAGCCGGTAGCCTCGGTGCCGCCGTCGGAGGCGGCAAGCCGCCGGGCGCGGCTCTCCAAGAGGTCGCGGGCGATGGGCAGGCTCGCCTCCGTCTCCAGCAATTGCTGCCGGGTGGCCTGAAGGTCGGCCACGACCCGGCGGCGATGCCCGTTCTCGGTGTCGCGCTGGCGTAGGGTCATTTCGCCGGTGGCGGTGCCGTTGCGGGCGAGTTCCGCGTCGATCCGGGCGAGTTCCGCCCGCACCCGGGCGTTCTCCCGCTGCCGGTCCACCATGATCGTCTGCAGGCCGTGACCGTTATCGGTCAGCCGCGCATAGTTGCGGACCTGGGCCTCGGTCAGCTTCACCTGCTCCTCGATCAGGGACCGCTGCTGGGTCAGCGACGTCCGCTCGGTCTCCAGCCGCTCGACCTGCTGGCGCATCAGACCGATTTCGCTCCGCTCCGTCTCGCGCTGGAGCGAGAAGATCTCCTGCTCGCCGCGCAGCAGCGCCGTCGCCTCCGGACCGATCAGCTCGTCCGAGACGAAGCTTGCGCGCCCGTCGCGCTGGGCCTCCAGCCGAAGCTGCCGGGCGCGCTGGGCGAGCCGAGCGAGTTCCAGGCTCCGCAGACGCTCGCGCGCGGTCAGCACCTCGCCCTTGAGTTCGGTGATCGAGCGGTCGCCGACCCGCCCACCGCCGGCGAGCGCCACCGCGCCGAGCACGGTGAGGCCGTAGCGGTAAGTGTAGCTGCCGGGCGAGCGCACCTCGCCGAGCACGTAGACCGGCTTCATCTCGGACAGCCGCAGGCTGACGGTGGCCGAGCGCAGGTAACCGTCGTTGAGGCGGGTGCGCACCAGGGTCTCGGCCTGCTCGGACGACAGCCCGGCGACCCGGACGCGCCCGACCATCGGCAGGTTCAGGTCGCCCACCGCATCGACCACGTACTCGCCGGTCAGGTCCGTCTGGCCGAAGACGACCATCGTCACCTTGTCGCCGCTCGACAGCAGCAGCGCGGTCTCGGCGGAGGGCTCCGGCAAGGCCTCCGGAGCCTGCGCCTCGGCGGCCAGGGGGGCGCTCGCGAGAAGGAGCACGAGGCCCGAGCCGAGCATGGCGCCGAGCGCTGCGCGGCGCCCCTCGCCGTCCCAAAACCGCAATGTCCTGAAATCGAGCATGCTTTCGCCTCTCGGGCCGCTTGCAGTCCGCTTGCCGGGCGCCGGCCGGCGACGCGGCCGTTCGGGAGACTTGCCCGCTCGGCCGGTACCCCGGCGGTGCCTGCCCGAAGCCTTCCGTGCTCGAGGGAGCACCGGGGAGAAGCGGGAGGCGGCCGGGCTGTCGTGACGCCCTGTTTGAATGCCAGAGCTCCTCTCCGTTGGCTCTGGCTATTCGGTCACCTGAGGGTTCGCGACCGGGTTAGTCCGACGGGGCCGGTTGCGGCGCCGCGGCGCGGTTGGGAACCGATTGCGCGCGCGCCGCTTGGCCCACGGCAAGAACGGGCCTCACGCCTCCCGATCGCGGTAGACCGCCTTCGCACGCAGGACGTCGCGTCTTCCTCGAAACAGCAATGCCGCACCCGATCAAGGTCTTCTAAGCTGAGATCGACCGACAATTGGAGACGTCGAGCGATGAAGAAGCGTATCCTCGTGACGGGTGGAGCCGGATTTGTCGGTAGCCACCTGTGCGATCGACTGGTGGCGCAGGGGCACGACGTGCTCGCGGTCGATAATTTCTACACGGGCGACCGGGCGAACCTGGCAGGGCACCTGAGCAACCCGCGCTTCGAGGTCATGCGGCACGACGTGACCTTCCCGCTCCATGTCGAGGTGGACGAAATCTACAATCTCGCCTGCCCCGCCTCACCGATCCACTATCAGCGCGACCCGGTACAGACCACGAAGACGAGCGTGATCGGCGCCATCAACATGCTCGGGCTCGCCAAGCGGCTCGGCATCCCGATCCTCCAGGCCTCCACCAGCGAGATCTACGGCGATCCAGACGTGCACCCGCAGCCGGAGGATTATCGCGGCCTCGTCAGCGTCAGCGGCCCGCGCGCCTGCTACGACGAGGGCAAGCGTTGCGCCGAGACCCTGTTCTTCGACTACCAGCGTCGGCACGGCGTGCAGATCCGCGTGGCGCGCATCTTCAATACCTACGGGCCACGGATGAACCGCGACGACGGCCGGGTCGTCTCGAACTTCGTGGTGCAGGCGCTGCGGGGCGAGCCGATCACCCTCTACGGCGATGGCCGCCAGACCCGCGCCTTCTGCTTCGTCGACGACCTCGTCGAGGGGCTGATGCGCCTGATGAACGTCGAGGGCACGCTCGACGGCGCGGTCAATCTCGGCAACCCGACCGAGGTGACCATCGCCGAGATCGCCGGGCGGATCATCGCGCTCACCGGCTCGCGCTCGGAGATCGTCTACCGCCCGCTGCCGCAGGACGACCCGCGCCAGCGCTGCCCCGACATCACCCGGGCGAAGGCAATGCTGCACTGGACCCCGAAGGTCGATCTTGACGAGGGGCTGACGCGGACGATCGGCTATTTCGAGGCGCTGCTCTCGGCCTCCGGCTCGAGCGTGACGCCGTTCGAGCCGGCATTGCCCGAACTCGCGAAGACCGGCTCATGAGCGTGCCCCTCCCCCGCGTTCCGATCCTGGGGGTGCCGGTCAGCGCGATCACCCTGGACGAGGCGGTGATGGCGGTCGAGGACTGGATCCTCGGCCGCCAGCGCCATTACGTCTGCATCACCGGCGCCCACGGCGTCATCGAGTGCCAGACGGATCGCGCCCTGCGCGCGATCCACGAGGGCGCCGGCCTCGTCACGCCGGACGGGATGCCGCTGGTCTTCATGGCGCGCCGGCTCGGCTTCCCGCACACGCAGCGGGTCTACGGACCCGACCTCATGCGCGCGCTCACGGCCCTGTCCGCCCGCAAGGGCTACCGGCAATACTACTTCGGAGGCGGCTCCGGCCTGCCCGAGCGGCTGGCCGCGCGGCTGACGGAGCAGTTCCCCGACCTGCCCGTCGCCGGCACCTTCTCGCCTCCCTTCCGCCCGGCCACGCCGGAGGAGGACGAGGCGATCATCGCGCGCATCAACGCGGCGGCGCCCGACATCCTGTGGGTGGGCCTCAGCACCCCGAAGCAGGAATACTGGATGGCGCGCCACCGCGACCGGCTCGATGTGCCGGTCATGGTCGGCGTCGGCGCGGCCTTCGACTTCCTCGCCGGCACCAAGCGTCAGGCGCCGGCCTGGATGCAGCGGCGCGGGCTCGAATGGGCCTTCCGCCTCGGCACCGAACCGCGCCGGCTGTCGCGCCGCTACGGGCGGATCGTGCCCGAATTCATGCTGCGCGCCGCGTTCCAGCTCCTGAACGCGCCGTCGCGACCGCGCCGATCGTTCTAGAAACCGTCCCCGAGAGGGACGCGCTTCTCAAAAAACGATGCACAGCAGGAGCTTGACGCCTGTCGTGGACGGGGAAACTCGCCAGCGGCAGGGCTACATACGGTTTCCGGCTGATCGCTTCGGGCGCCGTTGGCTCCCGTCTCCCCGCAGGCTGCTAAGCGATCAACCGGTCACCGCACCAGCCCCTGTCCGGAGACGTGGCCCGATCCGACACGATCGGGCCACGTCTCCGGCTGTCTTCATTCAAGGGGCTTTCTCATGCCGATATCGCGAGCAGCGGGGCTCTTGCGGGGCACCCGGCACGCGCTCCGTCAGGCTCTCTTTCGACGTGCCGGGCTCCACTTGGTCGCGCAGCGCCCCAAAGGATTACCGTAGCGCGAAAGTATGATCGCCCATCGAGAAGATATGCTTAGACCGCCCTCGAAATAAGAATGGAAGCGCCAAAGCAGAAAAGGCGTCACACCCATGTCGAAGAGCGCAGTTGTTACCGGGGCCGGCGGTTTCATTGGTGGACATCTGGTGACGTACCTGCGTCGCCACGGCTATCACGTCCGCGGCGTCGATATTAAATACCCCGATTTCGGGCACAGCGACGCTGACGAGTTCATGCTCGCCGATCTGCGGTCCTTGGAGGAATGCCGCGAGGCGGTGAAGGGCGTCGACGAAGTCTACAATCTCGCAGCCGACATGGGCGGGATCGGCTACATCTCCGGCGCACACGCCTCGATCACGTTCAACAACACGATGATCAGCGCGCAGATGCTGAAGGCCGCCTTCGACGCACGGGTCGAGCGGTTCCTGTTCTCCTCCTCGGCCTGCGTCTACCCGCAGCACCTGCAGGACGTGCCGAGCGTGATCCCGCTGAAGGAGGAGGATGCCTTCCCGGCGGCTCCGGAGGAGGGCTACGGCCTGGAGAAGCTCTACACGGAGAAGCTCTGCCAGTACTTCACCGAGGATTACGGCTTCCCGACCCGCTCCGTCCGCTTCCACAACGTCTACGGGCCGCTCGGCACCTATGACGGCGGCAAGGAGAAGGCGCCCGCCGCGCTCTGCCGCAAGATCGCGCGCACGCCCGACGGCGGCACGATCGACATCTGGGGCGACGGCCAGCAGACCCGCTCGTTCATGTATGTCGACGACTGCGTCGAGGGCATCTACCGCATCATGCAGTCGGACCATCACGGGCCGCTCAACCTCGGCACGGATGAACTCGTCAGCATCAGCGGCCTCGTCGATCTCGTGGCCGAAGTCTCCGGCAAGACGATCCACAAGTCGTTCGACCTGAGCAAGCCGCAGGGCGTGCGCGGGCGCAACAGCGACAACACCCGCCTGCGCGAGGTTCTGGGCTGGGAGCCCGGCATCCACCTGCGCGAGGGCCTGCAGCCGACCTACCGCTGGATCGACGAGCAGATCCGGGAGGTCCAGGCCCAGGCGGCACAGGCGGACACCGCCCCCCGGCAGGCCGCCGAGTAAGCGCGGGCCGATCCCGCGCCTTCCGCCCGCCCCTCCCGCCCGTCACGCAGCACGAGCGAGCCCATGCCGGACGTCGATGTCGCAAATACCGGCCTCGTGCCGTCCGGCGGAGCCGGCTGGCAAGGGCGCCTGCAAGTCCGCCTGAAAGAGCGTCTCAAGGAGCGTCTCGGACCCGCCCGGTCCGGACGCGCCGAGACGATCGCCGAAGCGCGGCGCCGGATCGTCACCGGCGCCCTGCTCGGCGGCGATGTCGTCGCCGTGCTGGCCGCCTGCGGGGGAAGCCTGCTCGTGATGGCGGCGACCGGAACGGCCTCCGGCCTCGCGCCGGCCCTGCTGATCGGCTGGTGCGCCCTGCAGATCGGCACCCTGGCCCTGTGCGGCCTCTACGAGCCGATCGAGGCGGAGCCGATCGAGCGGCTGCGCCGCCGCGGGCTGGCCGCCGCCCTCGCCTTCGCCGCCGCCGTCCTGGTCGGCGGCGGGCCCTGGTCCTGGCCGTGGTCCTGGGCCGCCACCGGGATCGCCGCCCTCCTCGCCATCCCGCTCGGGCACTACGCGGAGGGGTTCGTGCGTGCGCGTCTCGTCCGGCGGGGCATGTGGGGGGCGGCGACCATCGTCTACGGCGAGGGCGCCGCCGAACTCGCCCGCAGCCTCGCCGCGCGGCCGGAACTCGGGCTCAGACCGATCGGTATCGTCCGGAACGCCGATCAAACCGTCGAGCCCTTCCGCACCAACCTGCCGCCGGGGCCGGCGGAGGACGCCGAGCGGGCGGCCGAGCGCATGGCGAGCCTGCTGGACGCGGCCGAGGTCGCCATCTGCACGCCCGGCGAGCGCGAGCCCGCCCGCTTCGCCTGGCTCATCCGCCACCCGTTCCGGCAGGTGCTCGTGGCCCACCACGCGCCGGAGGTGGAGACCGTGCGCCTCCAGACCCGCTGCCTCGGTCCCGTGGTCGGGCTCGTCGTGCGCCGGGCGATCTTCCTGCCGCACAACCTGCGCCTCAAGCGCGCGCTCGATCTTGCCGTGACGGTGCCGGCCCTTCTCGTGTTCGGGCCGCTGATCGGCGTGCTGGCGCTTGGCGTGAAGATCGCCGATCCGGGCCCGGCCTTCTACGTCCAGCCCCGCGTCGGGCGGGATGGCCGCACCATCCGCGTGTACAAGCTGCGCAGCATGTTCCGCGACGCGGAGGCGCGGCTCGCCGATCATCTGGCCGCCGACGAGGCCGCCCGGCGCGAATGGGACCGGTTCTGCAAGCTGCGCGACGACCCCCGCGTCCTGCCCGGCATCGGCGGCTTCATCCGCCGCACCAGCCTCGACGAGTTGCCCCAACTCCTCAACGTGCTGCGCGGCGACATGAGCGTGGTCGGGCCCCGCCCCTTCCCCGCCTACCACACCGAGCGGTTCGGCCCGGCCTTCCAGGCGCTGCGGGTGAGCGTGCCGCCGGGCCTGACCGGCCTGTGGCAGATCTCGGCCCGCAGCGACGGCGACCTCACGGTCCAGGAGCAGCAGGACAGCTTCTACATCCGCAACTGGTCGATCTGGACCGACCTGTACATCCTCCTCGAGACGGTGCCGGCGGTGCTCACCGCCAAAGGCGCCCGCTGACGAGGGGCCTGCCGGCCCCTCCTCCCCTCGCGACGCGCTCCCCTTCTTCGATCCCGACGCAGGCGTGACCCATGGATCCGTTCCACGAAGCCGACCCGCCCGGCGGCGGGCGATCGCTGACCTCCCACTACGAGGCGGTCACCGGGCACGCCCTCGCGGTGCTCTGGCGGCGCCGGCTGATGATCGCCTCGATCGCCGGATTGTCGGCGCTGGCGGCCGGAGCCGCCTCGCTCGCCCTGCCGCCGAGCTACACCGCCGAGGTGCTGCTCCAGTTCGATTTCGGCCAGACCCAGGACGTGCGCGGGACCGGCAAGTCCGGCCCGCAGATCGCTCTGGAGCCAGCCTCGGTCGTCGAGAGTGAGGCGCGGATCATCCGCTCCTTCGCCATCGCGCAATCCGTGGCGGGCCGGCTCGAGGAAGCCGGGCAAGCCAAGCGGGCGGCACAGGCGGGGCAGGCCGCCAAGGAGGCATCCGCGGGATGGGTCGGTTCCCTGCGGCAAGCCCTCGAGAATCGGGTTCAGGCCGCGCTGCCCGCCCTCCCCGGCACCCATCCGGAAGACACCGCGCAGCAGGAGACCGAGCGGGACGCCCAGGCCCAGCGGCTCCTGCGCGGGCTCACCGTCGGCAACGACGCCAAGGCCTACCTGATCACGATCGGCTACCGCGACCGCGATCCGAAGCGGGCGGCGGAGACCGCCAACACCTTCGCCACCGAATACCTCGCCCGCAAGATGCAGGCGGCCTCGCTCGCCACCGAGCGGGCGAGCCGCTGGTACGCCGAGCAGATCGGGGTCTCCCGCGGCGAACTCGCCCGCCTGGACAGCGAGATCGACGCCTTCCGCAAGCGCACGGGCTTCGTCGAGTCGGTGCGCGAGGGCGTGGACCTGCGCGAGCAGCAATTGCGCGACGCCCTCACCGAACTCTCCAGCGCCTCGGCCAAGCGGCTGGCGGAGGAGGCGCGGCTGCAGCGCGCCGGGGACGTGATGCGCTTCGGCGGCGTGCCGAACGCCAGCGACACGACGATCTCGCCGGTGATCCAGCAGATGCTGGCCGACGACAGCAAGCTGCGCCAGGAGCTTGAGCAGCTCACCGCCGTCTCCGGCGACAACCATCCCAGCGTGCTGCGCCTCAAAGCCTCGATCGCTGCGCTCCAGCAGCGGCTGCAGCTCCGCATGGCCGAGGTGCTGAAGCTGGTGGAGGTCGATCTCGGCGCCGCCCGCGGGCTCGAAGCCTCGGCCGAGGCGCGGGTCACGACGGTCCGCCGCTCGCTCATCGAGAGCAAGGCGCTCGAATCGAAGCTGCGCGCGCTCCAGGCCGACGCGACGGCCGCCCGCGACCGCCTGCGCGTCCTCGATGAAGGCTACCAGACCGCCAACGCGCTGAGCGAACTCAAGCCGGTGATGGCGCAGATGCTGGCGCCGGCCAAGGTGCCGACCCTGCCCACCGGGCCCGGCCTCGGCCTCGTGCTCGGCCTCGGCCTGTTCGCCGGGGCCGGTGCCGGCTCTGTGCTGGCGCTCGGACTCGACCGCCGCGACCGGGGCTACCGCAGCCAGGGCGAGATGGAGGCCGAGACCGGCCTGCCCTGCCTCGCGCTGCTGCCGAACCGGCCGGCGGGTGCGCAATCGGGCGAGCGCCTGGAGCAGGATCTCGTCTTCCGCGAGGCCGTGCGGGCAGCCGTGGCCGAACTCGTCGCGGTGCGCGAGCCGCTCAAGGTCGTCCTCGTCACCTCCGCGATGCCCGGCGAGGGGAAATCCGTCGTCGCCCGCTCGGTGGCACGCTCGCTCGCCGCGATGGGGCGCCGGGTGCTGATCCTCGACGGCTCGCCTCGCCGCGCGGCGATCGAGGACGCCCGCCACGGCAATCTCGGCCACGAGACGCCCGCCGACGACGAGGAGGCGGAGGGCCGCATCTCGACCATCCGCCGCGTTTCCGGCCTCAAGGACGGGCACGACATCTACGCCGAGCCGACCTTCGGCATGCTCGTGCGGGAGGCGCGCGAGCGCTACGACATCATCCTCGTCGAGGTGCCCCCGGTGCTGCTGCTGGGCGACGTGGCGCTCCTGCGGCAGCACGCCGACGCCGTGGTCCATGTCGTGGCGTGGCACGGCACGCAGAAGGCCGCGGTCACGGCGAGCCTCGCCTACATGCACCGGCTCGGCCTGACGGTCGCCGGGCTCGTCCTGAACAAGGTCGATCTGAAGCGCCACCACGGCCGCGCCGCCGATCGCGGCACGCTCTACCGCGACTTCTCGCACTACTACCGGAACAGCGCGTGATGGGCGCGCAATCCGCAGCGGGCCCGGGGGCGGCGATCCTCGTGAGCGCGGGAACCTTCGCCTGCGCGGCCTGCGGCTCCCCCGCCGTCACCTGGCCGGCGGACCCGACCGCCGAGGCGGCCATCGCCTGCGGCGGCTGCGCCCGGCCGCTGGGCACGCTCGCCGCGTTCCGGGCCGGGATCGAGCGGGTCCTGGCCGCCCATCGCTGCCACGGGCACGGCCAGGGCGTCGATGCTTTCCCACCCACGGCCTCATCCTGAGGTGCTGCGAAGCAACCTCGCAGGATCTTCCGGAGCCCGCGCGATCCCTGGAAGATCCTTCGAGGGCCGCTGACGCGGCCCCCTCAGGATGAGGCGGAGGGGTGGATTTTTCCGCCTCACCGGGCGGACATCGCGGTCAGACGAACAGGATGTGGCCCGCGCTCAGCTCGGCCTTCTGGGTGTCGGCGAGCCAGAGCGTATCCGATCCTGAGCGGATCGCGACATCGGTGCCGACATTCTGCGCCGCGGCCAGGACGGCATCGAACGAGCCGAACATCGACCGGCTGATCTCGATCGCGTCGGGGGCGGAGCCGCCGGTCTCGAAATCCTCGACCCAATCGGTGCCGTTGCCGGCCTTGAACGCGAACCGGTCGGCTCCGGCCCCGCCCCAGAGATGATCGGTGCCGCTGCCGCCGTCGAGCCGGTCGTTGCCGGCCCCGCCGTAGAGGCGGTCGTCGCCGGCGAGCCCATTGAGCGTGTCGTTTCCGCCCATCCCGTCGAGGTCGTCGGCGGCGTTCGATCCGGTCATCGTCTCGGCCCCGGCGGTGCCGTCGCGGTTGAGGCTGGTGCCGGAGGGTGAAGCGGCGACCGAGGGCGATGCCGGGCTGTTGCCCGTGACGGCCCCGGCGACGGCGCCGACCGTGCCCGCGACCCAATCGAACACGTTGTGGATCGGCGTCATCGGCGTCGCCGAGGGCGCCGACGACACGTCCGCGCCGGCTGAAGACGGGCCCCAGGCGATGTTGTTGGCCACCGCCGGGTCGGTATAGGTCGAGTCGAGGATCGACACGTCGTCGCCGGTCGCGTTCCAGATGACGGCGTTGGACAGGGGATCACCCCGGCCCTGGTCGTCGGCGATGTTGTCGAAGGAGCGGGTATCGATGAAGGTCACGTCGTCCGAATAGGATGAGAAACCGCCATTGCCCATGTGGATCACGTCGACGTTCTGGACGTGGCCGCCTTGGGACTCGCCCTCGAACATCACCCCGACGCCGCTCGGCGAGTTGTTGCCGTCGATGACGCCGTTGCTGATCGAGACGTTGGGGCTGTCGATGATCGAGACGTTGTCCTCGACATGCGAGCCGTTCGGATCGTTGCTGACGGCAAAGTTCGAGAGGCTGCCATCCGGTGATTGGTAGAACTGGACGAACTGACCCGACGGATAGAGCCCGTGGAAGTCGTGCCCCTCGATGTGGGAGAGCGTCGCACCGGGCGATTGGCCGAGATAGATGCCGGTCCCGCTGTCCTGCAGGGTTACGTGCGAGGCGGTGAAGTCGGGCGCATTGACGACCCGAATGCCCGTGGCCTCGCCGGCCAGGCCCTGGTTGCCGTCGGGCGGGTCGGAATTGACGATCAGGCTGTTCTCGACGGTGACGCCGCTGGAATCCTCGACGACGATGCCGTTGCCGTCAGCGTGATGAATGGTGACGTTGCGGATGACGACGTTGTCGTGCTCGACGCGGATGGCGTCGCCGTCGGAGACCCAGAGATCCAGATTTTCGATGACCTGTCCGTCATGCGTCGTACGGATGGGGGTGCTGCTGGTGGTCAAACCCGTGGGCATATTGGCTCCATTTGTTAATATTACAACAAAATCAACAAATATATGAATAGAATCAGTGGATCGACCTAGCAAATCTGCAACGCAATCAATCTGCGCTAGGCCATGAGGCCTACTCGGCCCGGGAAGTCATTAACAGCAAAGCTTTTAGCCACGGCATCGCGGCTCGATATTTCTCGCAGCGCACAACCGGTGTGACCATATGGCCACGCTTGTTCGGGCGGCGGGGGATTCGCTGGCGCGGCGGTGCCGGTCGCGGCCGCGGAGGATCCCGCGGCCGCGACCGGCCAATGCGCTTCGGGCTGGAGCATCGTCCTGGATATCGGATCCAGGGCGATGCTCCAGCTTCTTGTTTCTACATCATCTTTTTCCGAAAGCCTGCGGCCACCTTTCGGGACGATGCTCTGGCCCTGCGAAACTTCCGGTGACCGATCCGCCTCCCTTCGGAGGCGACGGCGCACCGGACGCTTCGCGAGAATTTCTCAGACGAACAGGAAGTCGCCGGCCGAGAGCTGCGCCTTGTGGATGTCGGCGAGCCACAGCGTGTCGGCGCCCGAGGTGATAGCGACATCCGAGCCGACATCGTGGGCCGCGGAGAGCAGGGCGTTGAACGAACTGAACATCGCCTTGCTCACTTCGACGACGTCCTGTGCGGTGCCGCGCAGTTGGAAGTCCTCGACCCAGTCGGTGCCGTTGCCGGCCTTGAACACGAAGTGGTCCGCGCCGGCGCCGCCCCAGAGGTGGTCGGTGCCGCTGCCGCCGTCGAGCCGGTCGTTGCCGGCCCCGCCGTAGAGGCGGTCGTCGCCGGCCATCCCCTTGAGCGTGTCGTTGCCGCCCCGCCCGTCGAGGTCGTCGGCGAAGCGCGAGCCGGTTATCGTGTCGGCGGCCGCCGTGCCGTCCCGGTCGAGTCCCGTGCCGGCCGGTGCCGGGCTGGCGGCCGGAGCAGTCGGGGTCGGGGCAGGCGCCGGAGGCGCAGCCGGCGCACTGCCCGGCACCGTCCCGTCGAACACGTTGTGGATCGGCGTCATCGGCGTGGCCGAGGGCGCGGCCGACACGTCCGCGCCGGCCGAGGAGGTGCCCCAGACGATGTTGTTGGGAACCCCAGGATCCGTGTAGGTCGAGTCTTCGATCGTGACGTTGTGCCCGCTCGTATTCCAGATCAGCCCGTTCGACAGCGACACGCCGCGGCCCTGATCACCGGCATCGTTGTCGAAGGAGCGGGTGTCGACGAAGGACACGTCGTCCGAGTAGGACGAGAAGCCGCCATTGCTCATGTGGATCACGTCGACGTTCTGGACGTGGCCACCCTGCGAATTCCCCTCGAACATCACGCCGGCACCGCTCGGCGAGTTGTTGCCGTCGATCACGCCGTTGGCGATCGAGACGTTCCGGCTGTCGATGATCGAGACGTTGTCCTCGACATGCGAGTGGCCCGGATCGTTGGTGACGGCGAAGTCCGAGAGACTGCCGTTCGGCGACTGGTAGAACTGAACGAGCTGACCGCCGGGGAACGGCCCGTGGAAGTTGTGGCCCTCGATGTAGGAGAGCTTCGCGTTCGGGGATTGGCCAAGATAGATGCCGGTTCCGCTGTCCCGCAGGGTCACGTGCGAGGCGGTGAAGCCGGACGCGTTGACGACCCGGATGCCGGTGGTCTCCGCATCGGTCTCGCCGCCGTTGCCCGTGGGCGGGTCGGAATTGACGATGAGGCTGTTCTGGACGGTGACGCCGCTGACGTCCTCGACGACGATGCCGTTGCCGTCGGCGTGGTGGATGGTGACGTTGCGGATGACGACGTTGTCGTGATCGACCCGGATGGCGTCGCCGTCGGAGACCCAGAGATCCAGATTTTCGATAACCTGTCCGTTGTACGTCGTGCGGATGGGGGTGGTGCTATAGGTTTGGCCCGTAGGCATGACGGCTCCTTGAGATGCGGTGATCGCAACGGAGCGGGGCCTAACGAATGTTAAGGGGTAGATCGATTACGTAAATCTGCAACGTACCCCGTGAGGACTAATCCCCCCGAGGTATCGACACGCGAAAATGGTTCAGCCCAATGCTGTTTTCTTAGCGAGCTTTGTCGGAAATTTTCTGACAGACGAACGATTTGTTGCCGAACGGCCACGTTTGCTCGCCCGGCCTGGGTTTCGCCGGGCCGGCTGCCTGCCATTCCTCCTTCCTGGGGCGTGCCTTAACTACGGTCTTCGGTTGGCTGGTGCGGCCCTCTCTCCGCGCACGAGGAGAGGGCCGCACCCATAACCGAGGTGATCCGCTGGAAACGTGATCACATGCCCCTTCGGCAGGTGTGTTCAAATGGTCTGGTTGTAGGCGCCCACCTCGGGATGCTGGCGCAGCACCCCGTCCACCGCGGCGAACATTTCGCGCAGCCGCGCCTCCGAGACCGGGCTCTCCACCACCACCACGAGTTCCGGCTTGTTCGAGGAGGCCCGCACCAACCCCCAGGTGCCGTCGGCGGTGGTCACGCGCACGCCGTTGACCGTGACGAGACTGGTGATCGGATGGCCGCCCACCGGCTCGCCCGAGGCCTGGAGCGCCCGGAACCGCTCGGTCACCGCATCGACCACGCCGTACTTCACCTCGTCTGCGCAATGCGGCGACATGGTCGGCGAGCCCCAGGTCTTCGGCAGCGCCCGGTAGAGGTCCGCCATGGTCTGCCCCGGATTGCGGTCGAGCATCTCGATCACCGCGATCGCGGTCAGCAGGCCATCGTCGTAGCCGCGGCCGACCGGCGCGTTGAAGAAGAAGTGACCCGACTTCTCGAAGCCGGCCAGCGCCGAGAGTTCGTTGACGCGGCGCTTGATGTAGGAGTGGCCGGTTTTCCAGTAGTCGGTGCGCACGCCGCGGGCCTGCAGCTCGGGGTCGGCGGCGTAGAGGCCGGTCGATTTCACATCGACCACGAAGGTCGCGTTCGGGTGGAGCTTGGACAGGTCGCGGGCCAGCATGACGCCGATCTTGTCGGCGAAGATCTCCTCGCCCTCGTCATCGACCACGCCGCAGCGGTCGCCGTCGCCGTCGAAGCCGAGGCCGACATCCGCACCGGTCTCGCGCACCTTGTCGGCGATGGCGTGCAGCATCGCCATGTCCTCGGGATTGGGATTGTAGCGCGGGAAGGAATGGTCCGGCTCCACGTCGAGCGGGATCACCTCGACCCCGAGCCGCTCCAGGAGTGCGGGGGCGAAGGCGCCGGCCGTGCCGTTGCCGCAGGCGGCCACAACCTTCAGCTTGCGGGTGACGGGTTTGGCGCGCGCCACGAGGTCGTCGAGATAGACCTGAGCGAAGTCGGAGACGAATTCGTAGGCGCCGCCGTCGCGGTACCGGAACGCGCCCGTGGTGACGATCTCCTTGAGGCGGCCCATCTCGTCGGGACCGAAGGTCATGGGCCGCTCGGCGCCCATCTTCACGCCGGTCCAGCCGTTGTCGTTGTGCGAGGCGGTGACCATGGCCACGCAGGGACAATCGAGGGCGAACTGGCCGAAATAGGCCATCGGCGAGAGCGCGAGCCCGATATCCTTCACCCGCAGGCCCGCCGCCTGCATCCCGGCGATCAGCGCGAGCTTGATCGAGGACGAGTAGCTGCGAAAGTCATGGCCGGTGACGATGTCGGGGCGCACGCCGCGCTCATGGATCAGCGTACCGAGGCCGAGGCCCAGCGCCTGGACACCCATCAGGTTGATCTCCCCCGGGAACAGCCAGCGGGCGTCGTACTCGCGAAAGCCGGTGGGCTTGACCATCGGCAACTGCTCGAACGCGAAGGTATTGGGCTCGAGCTTCGGAACGGGCGTGGGAAAGGCCTTGGAGGTATCGACGGACATGACGGACCTTTCGCGAGGGCGACGGCGGCCGAGAGGCCGCACGCCGCCGGAAGGGAAGCCGGAAATCGGTTGAGAGTTTAGACCAAGAGGCCGTCTTGAGCCGAGGCGGGATTGACCTTCCACACCTCGATCGCCGCCACGGTCGGGTTCTCCGCCGCCCCCTGCCAGAAGGCGAGGTCGAGCGTCCCGTCGGTGACCGAGACCGTCCGCGTCAGGGTCGTCGCGGTGGCCCCGGCGGCCGCCGCGGCCCAGATATCGTAGTTGGCGATCGCGGTGCCCTCGATGCCGATGTTGAACTGGCGCTGGCCCGCCCCGCTGAGGCCGCCCGGATCGTCGGGTTGGTTGTAGATCTCGGCGAAGTGCAGGATCACCTCGTAGGAGCCGGAGGCCAGGGCGCTGCCATCCGCGTTCTTGACGGCGTAGCCGAAGCGCCCGTCATCGGCATCCGTGGTCGAGGCGCTGGCCCAGCCGAAGCGCTGGTTCTGGTAGAGCGCGTCGTCGGTGGTGCCGGCGATCGGATCGACGTCGGAATAGGTCGCGTTCCCGTCCTGGCCGGCGACGTAGAAGCGGTGGGGGGCGGCCGCCGTGTCGGCCTCGAACACCGTCCCGTCCGCGCGGGTATGGGCCGCCCCGCCGGAATTGATGGCCATGACGAGGGTGTCGCCACCGGGCGTCACGTCGATGGTGAAGGCGTGCGAGGCGGCGGCGTTGGTGTTGGCCGCCGGGCTTGCGTCGGCGATCTCGCCGGCCTTGACGGTCGCGGTGTATTGGCCGTCGGCCCAGCCGCCGTTCGGGGCAGCGACGAGGTAGGTGGCGGTGGCCGAGGTCGCGCTGGTCGCCACCTTCGATTGCAGGCTGACCGCCCCGGCCGCACCGGCTCCCGTCACCGCGAGGTCGGCCCCCGTGATGCTGGCGAGGTTGATGCCCGAGGCGTCGTTGTAGACCACCGTCACGCTGGCCCCACCCGTGCCGGAGGCGGGAGCGTCGACGGTGAAGGCACCGATGCTCGGCCCGGTCGTGTCGGTGCTGCCCGTGGCCTGACGTACGATGATGCCGCTGAGCTTGGCGTTGTCGATGCCGTTGGCAAATTGCAGGTCGAGCGTGCCGTTGGCACCCGCCGCGATCGGACCCGAGACGTAGCTGTAGGGCGTGTTGAAGTTGCCGGTCTGGGCCAGGATGTCGAGGTCGTTGAGGAGGGTCTGGCCCTCCAGCGACACGTCGAACACGCGCTGGCCCGGACTGCTCCACCACAACTCGCCGAAGCGCAGCTCGACGGTGTAGGCTTGGCTCGTGCTGGCGACCGGGATCGCGTAGCTGAAATTGCCGTAGCGCTCGGTCTGGTAGACGGTGTTGGTGAAGACCGATTGCAGGCCGTTGCCGCCGGTGCCGTCGATGAAGGTGGCGCCGCCGGTAAAGTACTGGTCGGCCGAGAAGCTGATCCCGTCTTGGATCAGCGCCCCGCCGCCCGCATTGATCGCCGCGACGATCCCGCCCGCGCTGCTGGTCTGGACCGAGAAGAGCTGCGAGGCCGCGAGGTTGGTGTTGCCCGCCGGGCTCGCATCCGCCACCTCGCCGGTCTTGACGGTGGCGGTGTACTGGCCGTTGGTCCAGCCACCCGTAGGGGCGGCGACGATGTAGGTGGCGGTGGCCGAGGTGGCGCCCGTGCTCGTCTTGGATTGCAGGCTGATGGCGCCGATCGCGCCGGGCCCCGTCACCGCGATGTCGGCCGCGGTGATGCTGGCGAGGTTGATGCCCGAGGCGTCGTTGTAGACCACCGTGACGCTGGCGCTCGCGTCCCCCGCCACGGGCGCCTGGACCGTGAAGGGCCCCACCGTCGGCTTGGTCATGTCGGTGCCGCCGCCCCCGCTCGCTTGGCGCACGACGATGCCGCTGAGCTTGGCGTTGTCGATGCCGTTGGCGAATTGCAGGTCGAGCGTGCCGTTGGCACCCGCCGTGATCGGCCCCGAGACGTAGGTGTAGGGCGTGTTGAAATTGCCGGTCTGGGCCAGGATGTCGAGGTCGTTGAGGATGGTCTGGCCTTCGAGCGTGACGTCGAACACCCGCTGGCCCGGATTGCTCCACCACAGCTCGCCGAAGCGCAGTTCGACCGTGTAGGCCTGGCTCGTGCTGGCCACCGGGATGGCGTAGCTGAAATTGCCGTAGCGTTCGGTCTGGTAGACGGTGTTGGTGAAAGCCGATTGCAGGCCGTTGCCGCCGGCCATGTCGATGAAGGTGGCGCCGCCGGTGAAGTACTGGTCGGCCTCGAAACCGATCCCGTCCTGCGTCAGCGCCCCGCCGCCGGCATTGATCGCGGCGACCACCGGGTTCGTCGTGCCCGATTTGGCGGTCGTCGTGATGGTGATCCCGTCGAAATCCGCCGTGAAGGGCTCGCCGTCGTTGGAGGTGGCGAGCAGGCCCACCGCCATTCCGCTCGCCTTGCCGCCGACGGTGTAGTCGCCCTGGATCGCCTTCAAGAGCGCGCTGCCGCTCGGCACGCTCAGGCTGGCGCCGGCGGTGAAGCTGGTGTTCGCGTCGGTGGCGGAAGAGACCGCCCCGGTGCCGAAGCGCCAGTAGGGCGTGACCGTGTTGGTCTCGAGGTTCACGGCAAGGCGCAGTTGCACCCAGCTCGCGCTCGTCGCGCTCAGGAGCGCGTTGTTGGTCACCGCCGCGGTCTGCGCGACGCCGAGATTCTCCATCGAGGTCTCGAAGATCGCGCTCGTATACTTGCCCCCGGCGCTTTCGCCGCGCCCACCCAGCACCAGCTTGATGAAGTTGTCCTGGTCCCCCGTGCCGATCTGAAGTCCCGCCGAGGGGAAGCCGCCGTTGCTCGTGGCGTTCGGAATCCAGTTCGACATCGTCATGGTGACGTTGGCGGTGGCCACGCTGTCGTCGAAGGTGACGCCGGCCTGGAGCGCGTCCCTGAGGGTGTTGTTCCCTTCCGTGAAGTCGCCCTCCTGCACGTTCTTCAACTGGATGACGCCGCCCGCGCCGCCCGCGATGATGTTGGCCGAGGTGTAGAGGCCGCCATCGAGGAACGGGTCGAGCCCGTTGATCATCGCGCCGGTGAGCCCGCTGCCGCCGAAGGTGCCGGGGATCGAGCCGGATTCGAAATTGAACACGATCGTTTCGCCGCCCGAGATCACGTCCGTGCCGGCCGTGCCGTTGTCGGGATCGAGGGCGAAGGGGTCGAGCGTGTTGTTGATCCCGTCGCCGTCGAGGTCGAGGTTCTGCGGGTTGGTCGGTCCCGGCGTCAGCACCTTGATGTTGCCGTCGGCCAGCGTCGTCACCCAGACGGTGCCGGCGAACGGCTTGCCGTCGCCGACCGCGTCGATGCCGAGCGGGGCGCCGCCGCCCATCGGCACGACCTGCTTGCCCGCCGCCACGATCTGGCCGGCGGCGCCGATGGTGGTGTCGACCCCGCCCGAGGCGTTGCGCGGGATGATGTGGAGGTAGCCCGCCAGATCGGTGACGAGGATCGCGCCCTTGATGCTCGTGGCGCCGCCGTCGGCCGTCGCCCAGGTGGTCGAGGCGGTGTATTCGGCCAGCCCGTTGAGCGAGCCCTGGCCGGTATCCAGCGCCCCGTCGCTGATGCCGCCCTCGAAGAACACGCTCTCGCGCGGGTCGGCGGTGCCGGCCGGGATCACCGAGTCGAAGTCGGCAGGCAGGCCGGCGCTGCCCTGGGGAAGGAAGGTCGCACCCGTGACGCCCGCCCCCGGCGTCAGAATCCAGCCGGCCTGGCCCCCTACCGCCCGCACGAGGTTGGGGTGGCCGCCGTAATAGCCCTCCCCCGTGATCTCGTGGAGCTGGTCGTAGTTGAGCCGCTTGGTGCCGCCGTCGAGATCGGGGGTGTTGAGCGGGATCTGGTTCTGGTTCGTGACGACGTTGCCGTTGGCATCCGACGGGCGCCCGCCCCAGCCGTTGTTGGCGCCGTTGTCGTAGGTGAACATCTTGCCGTCGGAGGTCAGCAGCACGTCGTAGGCGTTGCGATAGCCGGGCGAGTAGATCTGCACCGGGCTGTCGGCGGTGATCTTGGCCATGTTGAACCCGTCGCGGCCCCCGAACGGGCCGCTGACGTCCGAGCCGTCCGGGTTCTCGTTGCCCGCTGTCCCGTTGTTGGGGCGGTAGGGGTCGTCGAGGGTCGGCAGGTCGTAGAGGTAGGGGTTGAGCCCGTTCGGGTTCTTCAGCGTCATGGCGTCGAGCGCCGTGAGATCGACCTTGAGCACGGCCGCCGCGTAGGCGAATTCCGGCAATCCGGCGAAGTTGTTGGAGGGTGCGCCGGCATTGGTGTTGCCGCCCACCGCCACGTAGAGCGTCTTGCCGTCGGGCGAGATCGCCATGCCGTTGGCGGAGTGGTTCTCCTCCGAGCGGGGCAGGCCGCGCACGAGATCGAGCTTCTTCCACGTGTCGGTCGCGGAATCGAAGGTGAGCCGCGAGATGATCGATGAGTTGGTGTCGAGATTCGTGTCCTCGCCGCCATTGCCGGCGCCGATGCGGGGATCGCTCGACGTGACGTAGAGGACCGGGTTGTCGGCGGTGCCGGTGACGAGGATGCCGGTGACCTGCCGCTCCTTCAGGCTCGCATTCAGCGTGCCGTCGTCGTCGTGGTTCGGCAGGTTCAGGATGAGGTCGATCGATTCCGTCTTGGTGACGACGTAGCCGTTGCCGTTCTGGGCGACCGTCAGGGCCTTGATGCTGCCGAACCGCTCGGCAACGTAGAGTCGCCCGTCCGGCCCCCATTGCAGAGCCGAGGCCAGCCCCGAGTAACCGGCAAGTGTCGACTGAGAAAACGTGACGTCGGCCATGGTCATCCCCCTCACGCCAGACTTGAGATCAGACTCAACATCAGACTTGCGGGCGACCGTATCCGCGCCCGATCCGGGCTTCATGCGCGCAGCGGTATTCCGCGGCGCTCTTCCGGGCTAGGGCGCTCTCCACCGAAGTGGATGCCGGTTCAGCGAAAGAGCAGGCCTCGGCACAAGGAGTAAGAGCCGCTCTCGATCGTACGGCGCCGGGAGCGGAGCATTCGAGCAGAGCTTAGAGCGTCGTCCCGAAAGGTGGCCACCGGCTTTCGGAAAACGACGATGCAAAAACATGAACTTAGAGCGTCGTCCTGGATCCGATATCCAGGACGATCTAGCCGGCCATGCGCCGGACGATGCGCGGGTGCTGAATTCCGAGAAGGGCCGTCGCCTCGGGGATCGAGCCGTCACAGGTGGAAGAATACCCGAGCCGGGATCGCCCCGCGCCGGCCGATCCTCGCATCAGAGAGGACGGGCCGCTGTTCGCGCGGCCGGCAGCGGTCGGTATGGGCTCAGATGTAGTGGCGGTAGACGATGGAGCGGGTCGCTTCCTCACCGTCGCGGTCGCGGTCGACATCCGCCGTCCGGCCGGACGAGAGGCCGACCATCGAGACGAGCGCGAGAGGAATCACCTTGGGCGAGAGGCGGACGAAACCGTGCACGGCGGAGGCCAGGCCCCGCGTGAACCGAAGCAGAAGCGTCATGCGCAGGATCTCCCTTCGCCGGTACGCGCCTCACGATGCCCCATCGATGATGCCGCTTTATGTCGGAAATCGGCAGGACGCCGCATCGGAGCGCCGCCGCCCGATCCAGCGGGCGGCGATGTCGTGCGTCAGGACGCGGGACGAAGACGCCCGAACGCCCAGGCGCCGAACGCAAGGGCCCCCACGGGGGCAATCAGAAGAGCCATTACCGTCAACACGCTTGTCATTGGGGGCCGGTCTCCATCGTCGAAACTGTTCGCCCCCCGATCACTCGGAACCGTGGAGCCGTTGCAGGCTCCTTACATGAAATATGGTTCATGACATAGGCGGGGCACATCACTATTGCGCAAGATCGTGTGCCGCGCTTCGGTCCGTGCCCGTCACTTCGTCGCGGCGTCCCCATCGGATGCGCTTGAGGGCTCTGGTCCGGCCAAACGACCACAGGCCGGGGCGGGGCGGGGCGCGCGATCCATCCGGCACATGTCCCGATCCGACACAAACACGGTGGCATCCCGCTCGCACCGGGGGCCGGCATCGTATCGGATGAGGTTTCGATGTTTCCCAAACTCGTCGGATCTGCCGCGCTCCTCGCGGCCGGATCCGTGGTCCTTCATAGCTGGGATGCGCCGCGCTGGGTGATCATCGCGCTGTGCGCGTTCGGCACCCTTGCGGCCGTGCTGCTCCTCGCGCCCGCTCTGGAGCAGACGATCGCTCCGGTCGCGGTGATGCCGGCCGACGAGCGATCCAAGGGCCCGGCTCCGGTCTTCGAGGGAATCTGGGATCCGATCGAGCGCCGGCAGGTCCTGAGCGAAGCGGGCCGAACGGATCTGTAGCTCGCCGTCCCGAGCATGTAATCCGAACCGGCGCGACCGATGCGGAACCGCAACAGACCAGAAGAATTTCGGACAGTAAAAATGGTTGTGCGCAAACTTAATCGAGCGCCCAAGTATTTGTACTTATAATAGTTATAAAACATAGATCTTGCATGCATCATTCGGTGTTTGTCATACGCGGGGCACAAATCATCGTGTCCTCTTAGGTTTTCATAACCTAAGTTAAAAGCGTACCGGAAAAGATGTTCGAAGATCGCGCCGTCTCCGCTCGGCCGGCTCCGCGTGCGGGCCGAGTCTTGCGCCTGCTCGCCTCGACATTCCTGTCGGGAACGGCCCTGTTCGGCTTCGCCGTGCCGGGCCTGGCACAGGATGCGGCCGGCGCCGTCGAGCTGTCCGAGTTGAGCGTGACCGGCGAAGGCCGCGGCGCCACGCTCGGCGGCGCGCTGTACGGCCCCGGCGGCGCCTCGGGCGCAGTGCCGGGCTACGTCGCCAGCCGCAGCACCGTCGCGACCAAGACCGACACCCCGATCCTCGAGACGGCCCAGTCGATCTCGGTCGTTGGCCGCAAGCAGATCCAGGATCAGAACGCGCTGACCATCAACCAAGCACTGCGCTATACGCCGAGCGTCACCACGGAGCAGCGCGGCGGCGCGGGCTCGACCCGTCTGGAGCAGTTCTCCATTCGCGGCTTCACCGCGCCGGTCTTCCTCGACGGCCTACCGCTTCCCGGGAGCCGCGACGCCTCGCCGACCATCGATCCCTTCCGGTTGGAGCGCGTCGACATCATCAAGGGACCCGCTTCCGTCCTGTACGGACAGTCGGGGCCGGGCGGCATCGTCAACCTCGTCTCCAAGGTGCCGCAATTCGTCCGTCACGGCGAGATCTTCGTGCAGGGCGGCGGCTTCAACGAGGTGCGTGGCGGCTTCGATGTCGGGGGCCCGGTCGGCGACGGCACCGGCGGCGTGGCCGACCAGTTCGCCTACCGCGTGATCGGCCTCGGCTGGAAGGGCGACGGGCCGGTAGTGACCACGGAGGTCGAGCGCTTCTTCATCAATCCGAGCCTCACATGGCGGCCCGACGCAGATACGCAGCTCACGGTCATCGGAAACTACCAGCGCGACCCGTTCTCGGGCTTCTATGGCGGCTTCCCGGCAATCGGCACGGTGTTCCCGCGCAATTTCGGCAACGGCGTGATCGGGCGCCTGCCGGTCGATTTCTACGACGGCGACCGCAACATTGAGCGCTCCGACCGCACCCAGGCCTCGGTCGGCTACCTGTTCGATCATCGCATCAACGAGCACCTGCGTTTCCACTCGGCAGGCCGTTACTTGCGCACGGAAGGTGACTATCGCAGCGTCTACGGCGCCTTCAACACGGTGACCGCGTCCACCGGACCGATCCTCGGCCGCTCGCAGGGGGGCACCCAGGTCGGCATCGACGCCTGGACGATGGACAACAACTTCGTGGCCAACTTCGAGACCGGTCCGGTGGCGCACACCGCCCTGCTCGGCGTCGATCACCGTACGTTCCGCACGCGCACGCTCGCGACCCCGTTCCCGCGCGCGCCCGACCTGAACGTGCTGTTCCCGAACTACGAGATGAACATCAACTTCCCGGCCTTCACCACGGAGGCGGCGATCACCGCCGAGCAGACCGGCGTCTACTTCCAGGACCAGATCAAGTTCGACCGGCTCGTCCTGACACTGGGCGGTCGCTACGACGTGGCCCGGCAGAGCGGCCCGACGCGTACGCTGGCCACCGGCGCGCTGGCGATCCAGAACGTCCCGGCCGATGCCTTCACGGGGCGGGCGAGCCTTCTCTACCTGTTCGACAACGGCATCGCGCCGTACGTCTCCTACAGCGAGGCGTTCGAGCCGATCACCGCCGGGCGCATCTTCGATCCGGCCTTTGGCACGATCGGCCGCATTCCGGAGCCGATCTCCAGCAACCAATACGAGGCCGGCATCAAGTACCAGCCCCCCGGCACCGACATCCTGCTGACCGCGGCGGCCTTCGATATCCGCCGCTCGAATGCGACGCAGCCGGACCCGAACCCGGAGCGGCGCAACTTCGTGGTCCAGACCGGCGAGGTCGGCGTCCAGGGTATCGAATTCGAGGCACGGGCCAACATCACCGAGAACCTGAACCTCATCGGCGGCTTCTCGATCCTCGATACCCGGAACGTCAGCGACATTACCCTCACGACCAACGAGCTGACCGGGCAGTCGGTGCCGCTCGCCGGCCGCCGGCCGGTGCAGGTGCCGGACTCCACCGCCTCGCTGTTCGTGGATTATCGCTTCACCGAAGGGCCACTGCTCGGACTCGGGGTCGGCGGCGGCGTCCGATACCTCGGCCCCTCCTGGGGTGATCCGGCCAACACCTTCAAGGTGCCGGCGAGCATTCTCGTCGATGCCCTGCTCACCTACGACCTGAGACACCTCGACGCGACGCTGCAGGGCTTCCAGCTCCAGGTGAACGCGCAGAACCTCCTCGACGAGCGCTACGTGACCGGTTGCTTCAGCTATCAAACCTGTTTCTACGGGTTGCCGCGCACGGTCTACGGTGCCTTGCGCTACCGCTGGTAGGAGGCCTTCGCATGGCGGCACAGGGCAGAACGACGGCGCTTGAGCGGGCCTCCGTGGCCGGCCGGGTCGTGCTGGCGGCGGGCGGGGGCTACGGCGTCGCGGCGCTGGCCACCGCGCTGCTGTCGCTGACCCTGCCGATGGCGCGCTCGGAGGCGGTGGCGACGGCGACGCTGCTCAGCTTCGCCGTGATGGCGGGCATCGTCGTCCTCGTCTTTTCGACGCGCACGCTGCTGCGGGCACTCCTCACCGTGGCCGGCACGGCCATCGTGCTGGGCGCCCTCCTCTGGCTGGCGATGGGAGGATCCACGCCATGAAGGGAAGCTTCCGCCAATCGATGGCGTGGCTGCACACGTGGTCCGGCCTGATCGTCGGCTGGGTGCTGTTCGCGATCTTCGTCACCGGCACCGCGAGCTACTACCGGCCGGACATCTCCCGCTGGATGCGCCCCGAATTCACGCAGGTCGAGCCGGTGGAGGCCGCCGCCCTCGGAGCAGCGGCAGAGCATGCGGTGGCCTATCTCGGCCAGCACGCGGCCAAGGCCCGGACGTGGTATGTCGGCCTGCCGCAACCCGACAATCCCGTGCTCGACCTGTTCTGGCGCACCCGGCCGGGCGAGCGTCCGGGCCATGTCCTGCTCGATCCGCGCACCGGGGCCGAGTCCACCGTGCGCGACACGCAGGGCGGCGACTTCCTCTACCGCTTCCATTTCGAACTGCACATGCCGCCGCTCTGGGGGCGCTGGGTCGTCGGCCTCTGCGCGATGATCATGCTGGTGGCGCTGATCTCCGGCATCGTCACACACAAGCGGATCTTTGCCGACTTCTTCACCTTCCGCCGCGACAAGGCGCCCCGGCGCAGCTGGCTCGACGCCCACAACGTCACCGGCGTGCTGGCGCTGCCGTTCCACGTGATGATCACCTATACCGGGATCGTCACCCTCGCGACCTTCTACATGCCTTGGGGCGTGACCACCGCCTACAAGGGCAACAGCCAGACCTTCTTCACCGAGGCCAACTGGACCACCACCCCGCGCCCGCCGGCGAAGCAGGCCGCCGCGCTAGCGCCGCTCGGGCCGATCGTGGAGCGGGCGCTCGCGTCCCGGGCGGAGCCGCTGGAGCGGCTGATGATCGTCAATCCGGGCGACGCCAACGCCACCGTGGTCGCGGTGTTCGAGGAGCCGCACGGCCTCTCGCACGAGCATCCGCAGATCGCCTTCGACGGGGTGAGCGGCGAAATCCTCGAAGTCCGCGACGGTGGCCTCAAGCCCGCGGCCAAGACCTTCACGGTGATGACCGGCCTGCACGAGGCGCACTTCGCCGGCACCCTGCTGCGGCTGGTGTTCTTCCTGTGCGGGGTCATGGGCTGCGCCATGGTCGCCACCGGCGTCGTGCTCTGGTCGCTGGCGCGCCTGCCGAAGGCGGGGGAGCGGCCCTTCTTCGGCCTGCGGCTGGTCCAGGCGCTGAACGTCGGCAGCATCGCCGGCCTGCCGGCGGCCATCGCCTGCTTCTTCCTCGCCAACCGGCTCCTGCCCGTCGGTCTCGCCGGGCGCGAGGAGTGGGAGATCCGCGTCTTCTTCGGCGCCTGGATCGTCGCGGCCCTGGTGCCGCTCGTCCGTCCGCAGCGCCGGGCGTGGTGCGAGGGTCTGGCCGCCGTGTCGGTTCTGGGCCTCGCCGTGGTCGCGGCCGACATCGCGACGATCCCCGACCATCCCTTGCGGCTGGGGGGCGGCGATCCGCTCTTCGCGTGGTTCGACGGGGCGATGCTGCTGCTGGCGGGCCTGTTCGCGCTCGCCGCCCGCAAGATCCTGCGCTACGAGGCGCCGAAGCGGGCCGCAAGGCCTGCCCCGGTTCCCGCCTCCCCCGCCCGCCAGACCGCGCGGCGCTCGGAGCCGACCCACGCATGACGCCCCTCGTCCTCGCCGTGAACCTTGGCTTGAGCTTCGCCGCGCTCGCCGCCCTCTGCCTCAGCCTGAACCGGCACCACACCGAGGTGTTCGACCGCAAGGCGGAGCGGGCGGCGGTGCTACGCCTGCGCCTCTTCGGCTGGGGCGCCATCGCGCTCTCCTTCGTCGTCGCCGGGCTGTGGGAGGGCTGGGCGTTCGGTCCCGTCCAGTGGATCGGCGCGCTGACCGGCGCGGCGCTCGGGCTGGTGCTGCTCCTGTCCTACCGGCCGCGCTACGTCGCCCCCGCCGCGCTCGCCGCCCTCGTCGCGACCGCGCTGCCGCTCGCGATTCTCGCCGTCGCCTGAATCTGTGGCCCCGCTCCCGCCCCGCGAGGCGCTCGCCCTCGCAAGCCGCCTGCTCGCCGCGCACGGCTTTCGCGAGACCGCCCGCAACGAGCGCGGTGACAGCCTTTATCTCGCCCACGGCGAGGGGCCGGAGCGGCTGCGCCTGTCGAACCATGCCCGCACGCCGAAGCAGCGGCGGGTCCACCCGGAGGTGATGGCAAGCCTCGTGATCCGC
The DNA here is from genome assembly GCF_022829505.1 of Methylobacterium sp. J-043. Classification (NCBI taxonomy): domain Bacteria; kingdom Pseudomonadati; phylum Pseudomonadota; class Alphaproteobacteria; order Hyphomicrobiales; family Methylobacteriaceae; genus Methylobacterium; species Methylobacterium sp. J-043. Next base: position 171,477 of record NZ_JAKSYB010000075.1, read on the forward strand.
GCGCCGAAGACGGACGCGCAGGTCGCCGCCCTGGTCGAGGCAGCCCTACGCGACTTTGCGGGCGGGCTCGCCCGGCGAGGGTGACACCTCATACCCAATCCGGTTGATCCCTTCGGGATGGCGGATTTGGGCTTCGGCGGGATCCCATCGCGCTCGCGCGATGGGATCCCGCCTTAGGCGCCGCGCGGGCTGGCCGATACGGTCCCCGCTTGGATCAAGCGGAAACCGGATCAGAGCGAGGCGCTGGCGCGGCGCATCCGGCGCCGGTCGGCGGGGATCTCGAACACACCCGACCACAGCCCGACACGGCGGCCCCAGGCGCGCCGGTCCTGGGCCTCGTAGGCGGCCGGCGTGCTCCGGTCGGCAATGGCGTAGCCGTTGGCCACCATCCAGGCGGCGAGGTCCTCGCCGTCGCGCCGGCACAGCGCGGTGCCGTCCGACCCGCGCGGCTCGCAGGTCACGCTCTCCCTGCCGATCCGCGCCGTCAGGGCCTCGGCGGCGGCGTGGCCGCAGGCGTAGTCGCGCTCATGCCCGTCGGAACAGGTCTGGTCGAGGTCGGGCGCGTCGATGCCGTAGAGCCGCAGGCGCCGCCCGCCGAGGTCGAGGGTCGCGCCGTCGACGACTGTGGCGGGGCCGCTCACGGTCCGGGGCGCCGCCTCGCCCGCGCGGGCCGGCGGGGCCTGGAGGCCGGCGAACAGCGCCAGCGCGGGAACGGCGAGCGCGGCGAGCAGGCGCCGGGCACTTGGCTCTGCACTTGGGGCCCCCGAGGGGCGATCGTTGTGGGATCGGGCCGGACTGGCGATGGTGCCGACGAGGCAGGCGGCGTAGATCAGCAGGATGGCGGCGGTGAGCGACATCGGAATGGGGCTTTCGGGAAGAGGGCATTCGGCGCGCCGCTCAGAGGCGCTGCGCCGTCGATGCCGCCTTCTCGCAGACGGGCTGTCGCGCGAGCCTGACGCCGCCTGTCAGCCTCGCGTCAGCCGGACTCGGGCATCTCCGCGCCGCGCCATGGTTCGTGCCCCAATGTCCCCTTTCCCGCTCCGCCTCCTTCTCCTCGCACTCGTCGCGCTGATCCCGGCTCTGAGTGCCGTGCCTTTCGGCGCCTCCCCTGCGCGAGCCGACGACGATGGCGAGCGGGCGCGGCGGGCCCTGGAGCGGGGCGAGATCCGCCCCCTGGACGCGGTGCTCGCCGCCGCCCGCGCCGCCGTACCGGGGGACGTGGTGGCGCTCGACCTCAAGCGCGACGACGGGCGCTGGCTCTACAAGCTGCGCATCCTCGGTACCGACGGGCGCCGCCGCGACGTGAAGATCGACGCCAGCTCCCTCAAGCTCCTCGACGTGGACGACGATGATTGAGGCCCGCGCGCTTCCGGGGACGACATGCGCATCCTCGTCGTAGAGGACGAGCCGCGCATCGCGGCCGACATCCGCGAGGGTCTGGAGCGGGCCGGCTACATCGCCGAGATCGTCGGCGACGGCGAGGCGGCGTGGTTCCGGGCTGACACCGAGACCTACGACGCCATGGTGCTCGACCTCGGCCTGCCACGCCTCGACGGGCTCGGCGTGCTGCGCCGCCTGCGCGGGACCGGCGTCGCCCTTCCGGTGCTGATCCTCACCGCCCGCGACGGCTGGCGCGAGCGGGTCGAGGGGATCGACGCGGGCGCCGACGACTACCTCGTCAAGCCGTTCCGGATGGAGGAGCTGGTGGCACGGCTGCGCGCCATCCTGCGCCGCACCGCCGGCCACGCCTCTCCCGTCCTGCGGGCGGGCGCGGTCGAACTCGACACCCGCACCCGCGCGGTCTCGGTGGCGGGCCGCGAGACCGACCTCACCGCGCTCGAATACCGCCTCCTCGCCTTCCTGCTCCACCGCCAGGGGCAGGTCGTGGCCGCGGGCGAGCTGCTCGACCATCTCCACGGCAGCGACAGCGACCGCGAGGCCAACGCGCTGGAGGCTCTGCTGACCCGGCTGCGGCGCAAGCTCGGCCCCGGCATCATCGAGACCCGCCGCGGCCACGGCTACCTCGTGCCGTCCGATTCCCCCGGCAGCACGGACGCGCGATGAGCTTGGGTGCAAGGGATCAGGGAAACGTACCCCTCTGCCCGCGCGCGGGGAGAGGGGATCACGGCGCCGGTCCATGATGCCGTTCCTGAAGCGGGGCTCGCTGCGCCTGCGGCTCGGGCTCGCCGCCGCCGGGCTGATCGCCCTGGCGCTGGTGCTGGCCGGGATCGGGCTGACGCTGATCTTCGACCGGGTGCTCGACGCCCGCACCGCCGACGGCCTCGACCGCACCGCCAAGCTCATCGCCGGGCAGGTGGCCCTGGCGCCGGACGGAGCCCCGACCCTGCCGCGCGAGCCGCCGGATTCGCGCTTCTCGACGCCCTATGGCGGCCTCTACTGGCAGGTTGAGCGGCAAGTTGGGCACCAAGTCGAGCACGCGGACGGCACCGCCCTGCGCTCGCGCTCGCTCTGGGACCGCAGCCTTGGTACGGTTCCGGACACCTCCGAGGAGCCGGCGGTCGGCGACCTTGCCGGGCCGGATGGCGGCCGGCTCATCGCCGTGACCCGGCGGGTCTCGATTCCGGGCAACGGCGGCGCGGTGGCGCTCACCGTCACGGTGGCCGAGGACCGGCGCGATCTCGCCCAAAGCCGCGCCACCTTCCTGCGCCTGCTGGTGCCCTCGCTCGGCGCGCTGTTCGCGGCGCTGACGCTCGCCATGTCGCTGTTCGTGCGCCGGGCGCTGGCGCCCTTCCGGACCCTGCGGGCGGATCTCGCCGCGATCCATGCCGGGACGCAGGCGCGGCTGCCCGACACCTTTCCCGAGGAGGTGCGCCCGCTGGTGGCGGACCTCAACCGCCTGCTCGACGCGCAGGAGCGCGACCTGGAGCGGGCACGCACGGGCGCCGGCGACATGGCCCACGGCCTCAAGACCCCGCTCGCGGTGCTCGACGCGCTGGCCCGCCGCACGGAAGCCGCCGCCCCTGCCCTGGCGGCCGAGATCGCCGAGCAGGCGCACGCCATGGGCCGGCAGGTCGAGCGCACGCTCGCCCGTGCGCGGGCCGCCTCGGGGGGCTTGCGGCGGCGCGCTTGCCCTATCGGACCGGCCATGGCGCGGATCGTCGGCGCCCTCAAGCGCCTGCCCGAGGGCGAGGCCCTGCGCTGGGAGATCGCAGTCCCGGAAAACCTCGCCTTCCCCGGCGACGAGGGCGATCTCACCGAGATCCTGGGCAACCTCCTCGACAACGCCCGCAAATGGGCCCACCGCCGCATCCGCGTCTCGGGACGCGCGGAGGGCGGCGAACACCGTCTGGTGCTGGAGGATGACGGCCCCGGCATGAGCGAGGCGGCCATCGCCGGCATCGCCCGCGGCCGGCGATGGGACGAGACCCGGCCCGGCACCGGCTTCGGCATCGCCATCGCCCGCGACCTCGCGGAGGGCGTCGGCGCGCGGATGCATCTCAGCCGCTCCGAACTCGGTGGCCTGCGGGTGGAGATGATCTGGCCGGTCCCGGCGGCTTGAGGCCGATGCCGGATCGACAAAGCTTCAGGCGACTTGGGCGAGCGCGCCGAGCAGGTCGGAGCGGCAATAGGGCTTCGGCAGGAAGCCGGCATCGGGCAGGTCGTCGGCGTGTGGCCGGACCCGGCCTGAGGTGACGATGAGGCGGATATGCGGCCAGCGCGCCCGCACCCGTGCGGCCAGCGTCAGCCCGTCCATCGAGCCCGGCATGTCGATGTCGGTGAACAGCGTGTCGAAAGCCTGCGCCCTCCCCTCCAGCAGCCTCAGGGCCGCGTCGGCATCGGAAGCCTCGGCCACCGGCAGGCCGGCATCCTCCAGCATGTCCACGGCCACCATGCGCACGAAACACTCGTCCTCGACGACGAGGATGTGCGGCGCGGAGGACGGATCGGTCGGCTCGGACAGACAGGACATTGGGGTAAAGCGAGCTGCAGAATTTTGAAGGGAGGCGGCTTTCCTCAAAGTGCCCGCGCGGCGATTGGTTTCAGCGGAGCCGCAGAAGATTCGAAGAAGTATCGACATGAATCACGGCCCGACGAGCCTGCCGGGCGCTCGCCGGGCCGTGTATTGCCACCCCCTGGCCTTTGCATTACGGGAGCCAGAATCGGGTGCTCGAGGCCCGCCATGACACCTTCATGACGACGCCCTTGCCTCACGACGCCTCCGTCCCCTCCCGTCGGCGCCTGCGACCGGCGCCGCTGCCGGCGCCCGCCCCCTTCTTCGTATCCCGGCCGCAGCGCTCCTCCATGACGATCCTGTGCCTGGACAGCGGACCGGACGGGTTGCCCCCGATGACGGCCGGGGAAGAAACCGCGCTGGAGACCTGCCTTGGCGTCTGAATCCGCAAGCTCGCCCCAAGGTACGCCCAAAAACGCATCCAAGGGCGTTCCCGCGCTCGCGAAAGTCGCCACCGGCATCGACGGCTTCGATACCATCACCTTCGGCGGCCTGCCGAAGGGGCGCCCCTCGCTGGTCTGCGGCGCAGCCGGCTGCGGCAAGACGCTGTTCGCCACCACCTTCCTCGTTAACGGCGCGACCCGCTTCGGCGAGCCCGGCGTGTTCATGAGCTTCGAGGAGCGCGCCGATGATCTCGTCGCCAACGTGGCCTCCCTCGGCTACGACCTCGACGGGCTGGTGGCCCAGGGCAAGCTCGCCATCGACCACATCCGCGTGGAGCGAAGCGAGATCGAGGAGACCGGCGAGTACGACCTCGAAGGGCTGTTCATCCGCCTCGGCTTCGCGGTGGATTCGATCGGCGCCAAGCGCGTCGTGCTCGACACCATCGAAACCCTGTTCGCGGGCTTCTCCGACGAGACGGTGCTGCGTGCCGAACTCCGTCGCCTGTTCGGCTGGATCAAGGATCGGGGGCTGACCGCGATCATCACCGGCGAGCGCGGCGACGGCCAGCTTACCCGCCAGGGGATGGAGGAATACGTCTCCGACTGCGTGGTGCTGCTCGACAACCGCGTCGAGGACCAGATCACGACGCGCCGCCTGCGGGTGGTGAAGTATCGCGGCTCGGCCCACGGCACCAACGAGTACCCGTTCCTGATCGACGCCGAGGGCATCAGCGTCCTGCCCGTCACCGCGGCCGACCTCGACTACAGGCTTCCCGAGGGCGTGGCCTCCACCGGCATCCCCGGCCTCGACGCGATGCTCGAACCCGGCGGCTTCCACCGCGGCACCAGTATCCTCGTCTCGGGCGAGTCCGGCACCGGCAAGACCATGATCACCTCGAGCATGGTCGACGCGGCCTGTGCCCGCGGCGAGCGCTGCATGTCCTTCGTGTTCGAGGAGAGCGGCGACCAGATCATCCGCAACGCGCGCTCGATCGGCCTCGACCTCGCGCGCCATGTCGAGGCGGGCCTGCTGCGGTTCGAAGCGGCGCGCCCGAGCCTCTACGGCCTGGAGATGCACTTGGCGCGCATGCACCGCGATATCGACCGCTTCGCGCCTTCCGTGGTGGTGGTCGATCCGCTCTCGGCGCTGCGGGGCCCGCCGGCCGAGCTTCAGGCGACGATGCTGCGCATGGTCGACATGCTGAAGAGCCGCGGCATCACCTCGGTGTTCACCAGCCTGCGCGAGGACGGCAGCCTCGACCACGACAGCAACATCGGCGTCTCCTCGCTGATGGATGCCTGGATCAAGCTCCTCAACGTCGAGGCCAACGGGGAGCGCTCGCGCACGCTCTACGTCATCAAGGCCCGCGGCATGCGTCACTCGAACCAAGTGCGCGAGTTCAGCATGTCGGGCGACGGCATCGCCCTCGTCGACGCCTATATCGGCCCGGCGGGCGTGCTGACAGGCACCGCCCGCATCGTGCAGGAGGCGGAGGAAGCCGCCGCCGGTCTGCGCCGCGAACAGGAGAGCCGCCGCCGCCGGCGCGAGGCGGAGCGGCGGCGCCAGTCGCTGGAGCGCCAGATCGATGAACTGCGCGCCACCCTGGAAGTCGCGGCGGAGGAAGAGGCGGTGCTGTTGAGCGAGGACGAGATGCGCGAAGCGATGCTGACGAGCGAACGGCGCATTCTCTCGACCCGCCGGGGAGGCACCCAATGAGCGGCTCCGAACCAACCGAGGACGGGATCGACGCCGACGCCGCCGGCATGGTGGAGGAGGGCCATTACCATCTGCGCCTCTACGTCGCCGGACAGACCGCTAAGTCGCTGACGGCGATGGCCAACCTCAAGCGCTTCTGCGAGGAGCACCTTGCCGGCCATTACGACATCGAGGTCATCGACCTGATGAAGAACCCGCAGCTCGCGGCCGGCGACCAGATCCTGGCGATCCCGACCCTTGTGCGCCGCCTGCCCGCACCGCTCAAGCGCATCATCGGCGACCTGTCCAACACCGAGAAAGTGCTGGTCGGCCTCGATATCCGGCCCCAGAACCTCGCCGAGACAAATCCCGCAGCGAAGGCGGACGGCGTTTGAGCGGCGGGGACATCACGGGCCACGGGGAAGCTGGGCGCACCCGGCTGCGCCTCTATGTCGCCGGCACCTCGCCGCGCTCGACCCGCAGCATCGAGAGCGTGCGCCGCCTGTGCGAACATCGGCTCGGGGGCGCATGCGACCTCGAAGTGGTCGACATCTACCAGCAATCGGCGCTCGCGGGCGCGGACGGCGTGGTCGCGGCGCCGACCCTGGTGCGGCTCTCCCCCCTCCCCGCCCGGCGCATCACCGGCGATCTGAGCGACGAGCGGCGCGTCCTCGACGGGCTTGGGCTCGAAGACCTCGCGCGCGAGATCGAGATCGCCGATGAGCGCTGAGCCCGCTTCCACGGCGCTGGACGAGGCGCAGGCGCGCATCCGTGAGCTGGAGACGCGGCTGGAGGAGGTCGAGGACACCCTCGCGGCGATCCGCCGGGGCGATTTCGACGCCATCGTAGTCGAGGGTCCGGGCGGCGAGCGGCTCGTCTATACCCTGGAGAATGCCGACCGGCCCTACCGGGTGCTGATCGAGCAGATCCAGGAGGGCGCCTTCACCCTCGGCCCGGACGGGACGCTGCTCTACTGCAACCGCCGGCTCGCCGAGACCCTGGGCACCCCGCAGGAGCGCCTGATCGGCCAGCCCTTCGCGCGCTTCGCCGCTGAGGGCCAGGGGACGACCCTCGCCGCCCTGATCGCTCAGGCCGCGCGGATGCCGGCGCGCGGCGAGATCGCCCTGTGCGACGAGGCGGGGGTCGAGCGCCCGGCCTACCTGTCGCTGAGCCGCCTCGACGGCGACGGCGACACCCTCCTCCTGTGCGGGGTGATCACCGACCTCACGGCGGAGCGGCTGCGCCTGCACGAACTCGCCGAGGCCAACGCGCGCCTGCGCGCCGAGGTGGCCGAGCGCGAGCGGATCGAGGAGGCCCTGCGCCAGAGCCAGAAGATGGAGGCGGTGGGCCAGCTCACGGGGGGCGTGGCGCACGACTTCAACAACCTGCTCACCGTCATCAAGTCCTCGACCGACCTGCTCAAGCGCCCCGATCTCGCCGAGGAGCGCCGCCGCCGCTACGTCGACGCCATCTCCGACACGGTGGCCCGCGCGGCCAAGCTGACCGGCCAGCTCCTCGCCTTCGCCCGGCGCCAAGCCTTGAAACCCGAAGTGTTCGATGCGGGCCGCGGCGTCGCGTCGGTGGCCGACATGGTCGGCACGCTCACCGGCGCGCGCATCCAGGTGAAGACCCTGATCGAGCCCTGTTTCGACGCGGCGGGCGAGCCCTTCGCCTGCCTTGTCGAAGCCGATCCGAGCCAGTTCGACACCGCGCTCGTCAACATGGTGGTCAACGCCCGCGATGCCATGGACGGCGAGGGTACATTGAGCATCCGCGTCGGCCATGCCAGGCAGATCCCGGCGCTGCGCACCCATCCGGCCGTGCCCGGCGATTTCGTGGCGGTGTCGATCGGCGACACCGGCTCCGGCATCGCCCCGTCCGACCTGACGCGGATCTTCGAACCGTTCTTCACGACGAAGGGTGTCGGCCAGGGCACCGGACTCGGGCTGTCCCAGGTCTTCGGCTTCGCCAAGCAGTCGGGCGGCGACATCGCGGTGGAGAGCGCGCTGGGACAGGGCACGACCTTCACCCTGTTCCTGCCGCGGGCCAAGGTCGCGCCGACGATGGTCGAGTCCGCCGACGAGCCCGAGCCGCTGGCCCCCGGCCACGGCACCTGCGTGCTTCTGGTCGAGGACAACCGCGAGGTCGGCGCCTTCGCGACGCAGGCGCTCGCCGAACTCGGCTACGGCACCGTCTGGGCGATGGATGCGGAGCAGGCGCTGGCAGAACTCGATCGGACGCCGGAGCGCTTCGACGTGGTGTTCTCCGACGTGGTTATGCCCGGCATGAACGGCGTCGAACTCGCGCGCACGATCCTGGGGCGGACGCCCGGCATGCCGATCGTGCTCTCCTCCGGCTACAGCCACGTGCTGGCCGAGGATGGGCGCCACGGTTTCCCGCTGCTGCACAAGCCCTACTCGGTGGAAGACCTCTCGCGCATCCTGCGCCGGGCGATCCAGCGGCGCAGCGCAAGGGCGAAGTGATTTTCCGATGATTTTCCCTTGGCCTGCAGCAGCTTGCGCTGCTGGCAAGAAAAAAGGCTCGGATTGCTCCGAGCCTTGAAGGGAAAAGGCCATTGGGGGCTGAACTGGCCTTCGTGATCGGACAATGCACGGAGGGCGGTTTGGTTCCGCAAAAAAGTTCAACGAAAAATCGTGCCGGTTTTTAGCGCGGCGCCGCAGCCCGGCGCAGGCGGTCGTTGATCGCCTCGCAAAGCCCTTCCTCCGGCACCGGGGCAACGGCGATGGTCGGGGCGCCCGAGGCGTCGAGCCGGCGCAGGGCCCCGAACAGCCGGGTGGCGGCCTCGGCCGGATCGCCGCGCTCGCTCAGGGATTCGACCGCCGCCGCATGCTCCAGCCCAGGGGGGCGGAAGGCACCGAACAGCAGAACCGCTTCGCCGGGCTCAACACTCTGTGCGCCGAGCCGCACCCCGGCCCGCGGCGCATAGTGGGAGGCGAGAAGGCCGGGGCCCACGGGTCGCGAGCCCGGATCACCGGCCGCCTCGGGGGCAAAGCCCAGAACGGCCGCGAGGGCCTCCCCCGTCACCCCGCCGGGGCGCAGCAGCCGGGGCGGCCCGCCGAGGCAGGCGACCACGGTCGACTCGACCCCGACCGGGCACTCGCCCCCGTCGAGCACGGCTGCGATGCGCCCGTCGAGATCGGTCAGCACATGGTCGGCGCTTGTCGGGCTCACCCGCCCCGAGCGGTTGGCCGAGGGCGCCGCCACCGGCCGGGCGGCCCGTTCCAGCAGCGCGCGGGCGATGGTGTGGGCCGGCACGCGCAAGGCGACGCTGTCGAGCCCGGCCCGGGCGAGATCGCAGACCGAGCCGCCGGGGGCCGCCGGCACCACCAGGGTCAGCGGCCCCGGCCAGAAGGCTTCTGCGAGCCGCAGGGCAGCCTCGTCGAACACCCCCTCGGCCCGTGCGGCCGCAGGCGTCGCGACATGGGCGATCAGCGGGTTGAAGCGCGGGCGGCCCTTGGCGGCATAGATCGCGGCGACCGCCTCCGGATCGGTGGCGTCGGCCCCGAGCCCGTAGACCGTCTCCGTCGGCAGGGCGACGAGGCGCCCGGCCCGGATCAGGGCAGCCGCCCGCGCGAGGCCGCTGATGTCGGCGGCCAAGCGTAGCGTGGGGGCGGTTGACGATGCGGCGTCCATGTCGGAGGGGATGCGAGGAAGAACGGCCGGCCGTAGACCCTTCAGCCGCAAGCCGTCAAACGGGATCGCCGCCCCCTCGACGCGCGGCGGGAGGAGCGGTGAACGGATCATGAGCTATCGCGCGCCCGTCGAGGAGATAGTCTTCACGCTCCGCCACGTCGCAGACCTCGACGCCGTGCTGGCGCAGAGCGGGGCCGAGATCGGCCCTGACGATGCGGGGGCCATCCTCGAAGAGGCGGGCCGGTTCGCCGGCAACGTCATCGCCCCGCTCAACCGCGTCGGCGACCGCCACGGCACGCCGTTCTCGGACGGCCGCGTCACCACCCCTCCGGGCTGGCGCGAGGCCTACCGCGCCTTCGTCGAGGGCGGATGGAACGGCGTGCTCGCCGCCCCCGACCATGGCGGCCAAGGCCTGCCGCACCTGATCGCCGCCGCCTGCACCGAGATGTGGAACGGGGCCAACCTCGCCTTCGGCCTGTGCCCGATCCTCACCGTCGGCGGCATCGAGGCGCTGGCCGCCCACGGCTCCGATGATCTCAAGGGCCGCTACCTCGAAAAGCTCGTCTCGGGCGAGTGGACCGCGACCATGAACCTGACCGAGCCGCAGGCGGGCTCGGACCTCTCAGGCTTGCGCACCCGCGCCGAGCCCAACGGCGACGGCAGCTACCGGATCACGGGTGCCAAGATCTACATCACCTACGGCGAGCACGACCTTGCCGACAACATCTGCCACCTCGTGCTCGCCCGGCTGAAGGACGCGCCGGCCGGCACCCGCGGCATCTCGCTGTTCCTCGTGCCGAAGGTGCTGCCGGACGGGCGCCTCAACGACCTGCGGTGTTCGGGCATCGAGCACAAGCTCGGCATCCACGCCTCGCCCACCTGCTCCATGGCCTTCGGTGACGCGGGCGGTGCCACCGGCTGGCTGATCGGCGAGGAGAACCGGGGGCTGGCCTGCATGTTCACGATGATGAACTCGGCCCGGCTCAATGTCGGGCTGCAGGGCGTGGGCGTGGCGGAGGCCGCGTATCAGAAGGCCCTCGACTATGCCCGCGAGCGCCGCCAGGGCCGGGCACCGGGCTCCCCTGAGCCGGTCAGCGCCATCGTGGCGCATGCCGACATCCAGCGCACGCTGCTGACCATGAAGGCCTACACGGCGGCCTCCCGCGGCATCTGCTACCTCACCGCGCAAGCGCTCGACGCCGCGCACGGCCCCGAGGGGAAGGCGGCGCATGACCGCGCCTCGCTTCTGACGCCGGTGGCCAAAGCCTTCTCGACCGACATCGCCAACGAGGTGACCTCGCTCGGCGTGCAGGTCCATGGCGGCATGGGCTTCGTCGAGGAGACGGGCGCGGCCCAGCTCATGCGCGATGCACGCATCCTCGGCATCTACGAGGGCACCAACGGCATCCAGGCGATCGACCTCGTCACCCGCAAGCTGCCGCTCAACGGCGGCGTCACCGTCGGCGCGCAGATCGCCACGATGCGGCGGGTGGCGGAGGGGCTCCTGAAGGACGGCGCGCCCGGCTTCGGCCACGCGGCACCGCGCCTGCGCGAGGGCATCGGCAGCCTCGACCGGGCGACGAGCTTCCTGCTCAAGGCGCTCGCCTCGAACCGGCCGCAGGAGGCGCTCCCCGGCGCGACGCCGTATCTGCGCCTGTTCGGCCTCGTTCAGGGCGCGGCCTGCCTCGCGACGGCGGGGCTGGCTTCGAGCGCGGCCGTGAAGGCGGGCGAGACCGACCCGGCCCACGCCGCGCGCATCGCGCTCGCCCGCTTCTTCGCCGAGAACCTGTTGCCGGCGGCGACCGGCCTGGAGCAGTCGATTCTCTCGGGCGGGGACTTCGCCGACGATCCCGCCTTCGCGCTTGCGGGGTGAGCAGTCACCCCACCGTGGACGGTCCGTAGCCCGCGTAGAAGACGCGAACGGCTTCCGCGACCCGGTGGCCAATCTCGGCTTCGTCGGGCGCTTCACCGGCGTTGAACAGCAGCCGCGTCAGCATCCCCGCTTGGCAGAGCTGGAGGAAGTGCTTGGCAGCAAGATCCGTGTCGTCGGCGCGCAGGCGCCCGGCGGCGACCTGGGCGTCGATATAGGCCTTCAGCCGCCCGACCCCGCAGGCCGGTCCGGCCTCGTAGAAGGCCTGCCCGAACCGGGGAAACTTCTCGCAGGCGCCCATCACCATGCGGATGATCGAGACGTGCTCCGGCCGCGCCATCATCGTAAGGTAGCTGGTCCCGAGCCGCGTCAGCACGGCGCGGACATCCGGGTCGTCCTCGTCGAGCCGGAACAGGTTCTCCGCCAAACCCGCCTTCGCTTCGGTGGTCAAGGCCTCGAATAGGGCTTCCTTGCTGTCGAAGTAGACGTAGAGCGTGCCCTTCGAGACGTTGGCCGTCTTGGCGATCTCGCCCATGCTGGCCCCGTCGAAGCCCGACGCCATGAACACCTGACGCGCGCCCTCCAGGATCTGCCGGCGCTTTTCGCTCTCGCCCGTGGGCGTTCCCTGGGGGGCCGCCTGCCCCCGCTCCTGTATCGCCGCACTCGCCATCGCCTGAACCCGCTGACCCCGACTTGTCCGCATTGACCGAACCGTTCAGTCAGTGCTAGCTAGCCTCCGAATGAGTGCGGCGTCAACTCGACCCGCCGAGTGACCGAACGGTTCGGTCAATGCATGTCCGGGATGTCAGCCATGTCGCTGCGTGAGGATTCCCGCCGGTCCGAGGCCACCCTTGAGACGGCCGATGAGGAGTGGGCCGAGGCCGGCCGCGCACCGGCCGTGCGCCTCGCCCCTGTCGCCGAGCCGGTGCCGCCCTCCGCCGCCAAGCCACGCCGGCCGGTTCGGCGCGCGGTGCTGGGCCTCGTGCTCTGCGCAGGCCTAGGCGGCGGCGCTTATGCCGGCTGGGACTGGTGGACGGTCGGGCGCTTCTTCGTCAGCACCGACGACGCCTACGTGCAGGCGGACATCTCGGTTCTGGCCGCCAAGGTGTCGGGCTATCTGGCGGCGGTGCCGGTAGTGAACGGGCAAGCGGTGAAGCGGGGCGACGTGATCGCCCGGCTCGACGACGGCGATTACCGCCTCGCGGTGACGGCGGCGCAGGACAAGCTCGCCACCCAGGAGAGCACCATCGCCCGCGTCGGCCGGCAGGCGGAAGCCGCGCAGGCGCAGGTGCTGCAGAGCGCAGCGCAGATCGATGCCGCGCGGGCCGACGCCGTGCGGGCCGGCGCCGACTACGCCCGCGCCACGGGGATGCAGGCCGATTTCGTCGCGAAATCCCGTCTCGATCAGGCCAAGGCCGATCGCGATCGCACCGAAGCGGCGGTGAAGTCGGCCGAGGCCGCCCTCGTCGCTGCGCGAGCCAATGTCGAAGTGCTGAAGGCGCAGACGCGCGAGGCCCAGAACCTCGCCGCGGAACTGCGCACCGCCGCCGACCGCGCGCGGCGCGACCTCGATTTCGCGGTGATCCGCGCGCCCTTCGACGGCGTCGTCGGCAACAAGGCGGTGGAAGCCGGTGCCTACGTCTCCCCCGGCTCGCGCATCGCCGCCCTGGTGCCGCTGCAGAGCGTACGGGTCGATGCGAACTTCAAGGAGACGCAGCTTGGCCGCGTCCGGCCCGGCCAGGAGGTCCACATCCACGTGGACGCCTATCCCGACCGCGACATCGTCGGCACGGTCGAGTCGCTCTCGCCCGCCTCCGGCTCGGTCTTCAGCCTGCTGCCGCCGGACAACGCCACCGGCAACTTCACCAAGATCGTCCAGCGCCTACCGGTGCGCGTCCACGTGCCCGAGGATGTCGCCCGCGAGGGCCTGCTGCGGCCCGGCCTGTCCGTGGTGGTGAAGGTCGATACCCGCGAGGGCGCCGACGCGCCGGTGCAGCGGCTCGCCGCCCGACACTGAGACTTTATCGCCAGCCTGCGAGAGCCGGCCGGCGCCACCGCTCATCCCACCCGCAACCCCCTCCTGAGGTCGCGCTGCGAAGCGCAGGCCTCGAAGGATGAAGCCGCGGGTGGGACGGATCCTCGAACCGTCACCGAGGCGCCCCATGGCCGCCACCGCGACCCTCGCCGCAAGCCCCGCCGCCGACCCGCCCCTCGACCGCCGCCGCATGGTGGCGTTCCTGTGCATGGTGTTCGGGATGTTCATGGCGATCCTCGACATCCAGATCGTCTCGGCCTCGCTCAACGAGATCCAGGCCGGCCTCTCGGCGTCGGGCGACGAGATCCCCTGGGTGCAGACGAGCTACCTCATCGCCGAGGTGATCTCGATCCCGCTCTCCGGCACCCTGTCGCGGGTGCTCTCGACGCGCTGGATGTTCTCGATCTCGGCCGCCGGCTTCACGCTGATGAGCCTGATGTGCGCCACCTCCTCGTCGATCGGCGAGATGATCGTGTGGCGCGCCGCTCAAGGTTTCATCGGCGGCGGCATGATCCCGACCGTGTTCGCGGCGGCCTTCACGATCTTTCCGCCCTCCAAGCGCTCGATCGTCTCGCCGATGATCGGCCTCGTCGCGACGCTCGCCCCCACCATCGGACCGACCATCGGCGGCTACCTCACCGACCTGTTCTCCTGGCACTGGCTGTTCCTCATCAACATCGTGCCGGGCATCTTCGTCACGATCTCGACCTTCCTCCTGATCGATTTCGACCGGCCGAACTTCGACCTGCTCAAGTCCTTCGACTGGGCCGGGCTCGCCTTCATGGCAGGCTTCCTCGGCTGCCTCGAATACGTGCTGGAGGAGGGCCCGAACCACGACTGGCTGCAGGACGAGGCGGTGTTCGTCTGCGCCATCGTCTGCATGGTGTCGGCGGTCCTGTTCTTCGCCCGCGTCTTCACCGCGCGCCAGCCGATCGTCGACCTGCGCGCCTTCTCGGACCGCAACTTCGCCGCCGGCTGCGTCTTCAGCTTCGTGATGGGCATCGGCCTCTACGGCCTGACCTACCTCTACCCGGTCTATCTCGCCCGCGTGCGCGGCTACTCGGCGCTGCAGATCGGCGAGACGATGTTCGTCTCGGGGCTGTGCATGTTCGCCACCGCCCCGATCGCCGGAAAGCTGTCGGCCAAGCTCGATCCGCGCATCATGATGGCGATGGGATTCTCCGGCTTTGCCGTCGGCACCTGGATCGTCACCGGGCTGACCAAGGACTGGGATTTCGACGAGCTGCTTTGGCCCCAGGTGCTGCGCGGCTGCTCCTTGATGCTGTGCATGATCCCGATCAACAACATCGCGCTCGGCACTCTGCCGCCGGAGCGGATGAAGAACGCGTCCGGTCTGTTCAACCTCACGCGCAACCTCGGCGGCGCGGTCGGCCTCGCCCTCATCAACACGGTGCTCAACGCCCGCTGGGATCTGCATCTCGCGCGCCTGCACGAGCGCTTCACCTGGGCCAACGGCGCCGCGCTGGAGCGCCTCGACGCCATGCGGCGCCAGTTCGAGGTGTTCGGGGGCGACGCCAACGGCATGGCGCTGAAGGCGCTCAACAACACCGTGCGGATTCAAGGCTTGGTGATGAGCTTCGAGGACGTGTTCCTCGTCCTTACCGTGCTGTTTCTGGCGATGGCCTGCGGCACGCCGCTGATCCGGCGTCCGCGCGGAGCGGCCCCGGCCGGTGCGGGGCATTGAGGGCGAGCAGTGACTTCCGGCTTCACGCGGACGACCCGCCTTACGCCGCCTTCACACCCGCGGCGCGGTCCGGGATGACGATGCGGAACCGCGCGCCGTCCGCGGTCTCGTCGAGGCAGAGGGTGCCGCCGTTGAGGCGCACCAGTTCCGAAGCGATGGCGAGGCCGAGACCGGTGCCGCCGGCCCGGGTCGAGCCCTGGAAGGCGGAAAACAGGTTCGCCTTGGCCCGCTCCGGCACGCCGGGGCCGTTATCGGTCACGAAGATCGTGACCGAACCGGTGCCGGGCGCACCGCTCCGGACGCCCTCGATCAGCACGCTGCCCTCGGCGGTCTTGGCCGCGGCATGGGCCTGGACCGCGTTGCGCACGAGGTTGGTCAGCGCACGCAGGAGCTGTTCGGGATCGACGTCGATCTCGAGATCGGACACCGTGCGCACCTCCACGCGGATGCGGGCGGCCGGCATCAGGTCGGCGAGGTCGGTCAGCTCCTCGAGCAGGGGCGCCAGCGCCACCATGCGCCGCTGCGGGTTCGGCTCCGTGGCGCGGCCATAGGCGAGGGTCGCCTCGCAGAAGCGGATCGCCCGGTCCAGGGTTTCCACGAGCCGCGGCGCGACGCGCTGCACCAGCGGATCGGAGACGCTTTCCAGGCGGTCGCCGAGAAGCTGGGCGGTGGTGAGCAGGTTGCGCAGTTCGTGGTTGATCTTGCTCACTGAGAGGCCGAGCTCGGCCAGCCGACGCCGCTGGCGCAGCTCGCCGCCGAGCGCCACCTGCATCCGGGCGAGCGCGTTCTCCGCCTCGCCGATCTCGTCGGTGCGCGCCGAGCGCCGGGCGACCCGGTCGGGCCGCTCGGGGTCGTCGGCGAAGGCGGCGATGTCGCGGGCGAGCCGGACGACCGGCCGCACGATCGCCCGCTGCAGCACGAAGAACACGAGCCCGGCCGCCAGGGCCGCGATGATGAGGCAGGCGACAAGCAGCCGGAGCGAGAAATCGGCCAGGGCCGCCCGCAAGGGGCCCTCGTCGAGCAGAACCTCGACGGCGTCGAAGCCGTCCTGCCCCGGCCCGATCGCCCGGATCGGCGCCTCGGTGGGGAGGAACAGCGTCCGGAAGGCGCCGCCGACCGAACCCGTCAGGCCGCGCTCGCGCAGATCCACCGTTTCGGCGACGGCGGACGGCGCCGGTCCGTCGGTGAGGTAGCGCCACGTGTCGCCGACCCGCACGGCGATGGCGCGGGCGCCGACCCCCATGAGCAGGCGCCGGGCGGTCTCGTCGGGGACCTGCCCCTCGGGGGCGGCGTTCAGCACGAGGGCGGCGACCCGCGCCGCGGCGACGCGGTCGGAGAGCCGCGACATCCGGTAGGTCGCCACCGCCGGGACGTAGATCAGGATCTCGGCCAGGACGACGAAGGCCACCGTCAGCAGGAACAGCCGGCCGGAGAGGCCGAGCCGCCCGTGCCAGGGGAAGGCGCGCGCGCGCGACGGCGACCGAGGGCCGGCCGGTGTCTCGATGTGCCAGGGCAGGGCGGCGGTCGCCGCCGGATCATTCTGCGCCACGTTCGCCGGCTCGGATCGCCGGCCAGGAAACGGAAGGCGGGGCCGTTTCAAGCGTCACCCGTCGTTGTGTCATCCAAATTCGGATGGCGCACGCCGTTTACCGGCTTCTCCCTGTCGCACAGGTTGTGCGACCGTCCGGCGACGCGCGCCATTCGTTTGTGCGCAAGTCTTATGCGCGAAGCGTCCGCCGCTCAAGCCATCGGCGCAGATAAACTGTCAAAAGAGCAAATCCTGCCAAGGCCGCCAGCGCCGCCACCATGCCGGGCGTCACCAGCGCGCGCAGATCGATGCCCGTCGAGCAATCCGTTCCCCCGGCCGCGAGGCAGGCCGCCTTCGCTGCGTCGCGCGTGGCCAGCAGGTCTTCGAGGCCGGCACCGAGCCCGGCATAGATGAAGGCGCCCGGCGTCAGGCCGAGCAGGGTGGCGAGCGCGAAGGTGGCAAGCGGCACGCCGAAGGCCGCCGGAGCGAGGTTGGTGATCCAGTAGGGAAAGATCGGCAGGAGCCGCAGGATCAGGATGTAGCCGAAGCCGTCGCGGCGGAAGCCGTCGGCGAAGCGGCCGACCCGCGGCCCGGCCCTGCGCCGGATCAGGTCGCCGGCGGCGTAGCGCCCGACCGAGAACACGATCGCCGCCCCCGTCGTTGACGAGGCGATGGCGATCAGGGCCCCCGTCACGGGGCCGAACAGCAGCCCGGCCAGCACCGTGAGCACCAGCGTCGCCGGCAGCGAGACCACCACCGAGCCGACATAGGCGAGGCAAGCCAGCGCGATCGCCCGCCCCCGGTCCTCGGCGATGAGCGCCTGAAGCCAGACCCGCGACTCGGAGAGCCGGTCGAGATCGAGGAAGCGGGCGCCGCCCGAGGCGAGGACGCCGAAGGAGATGAGGGCCAGCACCAGGAGCGGGAGCCAGCGCAGCCAGGGCCGGCGCGAGCCCGGCGGCTCGGCCGCACGGTCGTCATTCCGGTCCGTCGGCCGAATGCCCTCCCCGCCCCCTGGCGTCATCGGCCTGCCTCCCCCGGGCGGATTTCGCTTGCCCGTCCTCAGCCCGGCTTGCGCATGCGCAGGATCTTGAAGAAGCCACCGGGGAAGGTCGGCGCGAGGCCGACGACCTCGACGCCGTTGCGCCGGGCCCAGGCCTCGATCCGGGTCGCCTTGAAGTCGGAGGACCATCCGATCTTGGTGCAGAGCGGCGCGACGATCTCCTCGACCCGCGCCACCGGCCCGTTCGACTGGCCGAAATGGTTGGCGAGCACGATGCCGCCGCCGGGGCGCACCACGCGCAGGAACTCCGAGAGCGCGGCTTCCGGGTTCGGCACCAGGGTGATGAGGAACTGCGCCACCACCGCGTCGAAGCTCGCATCGGCGTAGCCGAGGCGGCACACGTCCATGACCTGCAGGCCCTTCACGTGGGTCAGCCCCTTGCGGTGGACCTTGCCGCGGGCGCGCTTGAGCATGTCCTCGGAGAGATCGACGCCGCAGACGAAGCTGTCGCGGGGATAGTAGCCGAGCGAGAGGCCGGTGCCGACGCCGGCCTCCAGCACCCGCGGCCCATGGGCAACGGCGGCCTCGACGGCGGCGCGGGCGGCCGGCTCGGTGAGCTTGTCGTAGACGACATCGTAGACCGGCGCCCAGCGGGCATAGGCCTTGCGCATCAGCTCGGTGGTGGGCCCGGCCTCGGGCGCCCGCTCGCTCAGCATCTAACCGTCACCTTCTCCGACTCGCGGCTCACGATGCTTCCCGGCTCGGGCGCAGGCCCGCGCGCAGCCTGGAGCGCGTGAACGTCGATGAACCTTTGGAAAACCGAAATCAGCCCGGCGCGAAGCAACCCCATCAGGCGGCCTCGGCAGCGCCTGCCTGCAACGCACCGATGCGCCGGATGGTGCCGCCGCCGAGAACCTGCGCGCGCGGACCGTCGTCGGCGTAGATCACGCAGGCCTGGCCCGGCGAGACCCCATCCTCGGGGACGAGCAGCTCGACCTCGGCGCAGGCCTCGGCGGCGTTCCACGACAGGCGCGCGGGCCGCGGCTCGCGGGTCGAGCGCACGCGCACGGCCACGGGCAGATCCACGAGCGCCTCGGGCGAGCCGCTCCCGAGCCAGTTGAGGTCGGTGAGCCGAATGCGGCGGGTGGCGAGCGCCGCGCGGGGGCCGACCACGACGCGGGCGGTCTCGGGCTCCAGCCGCACCACGTAGAGCGGCTCGCCGGCCGAGAGCTTGAGGCCGCGGCGCTGGCCCACCGTGTAATGGATGATGCCCTCGTGCTCGCCGAGGCGCCGGCCGTCGAGATCGACGATCTCGCCGGGGCGGGTCGCCTCCGGCCGGAGCTTGGCGATCACGTCGGCATAGCCGCCCTGGGGCACGAAGCAAATGTCCTGGCTGTCGGCCTTGTCGGCGACGGCGAGGCCCAGCTCCCGAGCGAGCGCGCGGGTCTCGTCCTTGGGACGCTCGCCCAGGGGAAAGCGCAGGTAGGCGAGTTGCTCAGGCGTCGTGGCGTAGAGGAAGTAGCTCTGGTCGCGGGCCGGATCGAGGGCGCGGTAGAGCGCGCGTCCACCCTCCGGCCGCGCCCGGCTCGCCACGTAATGGCCGGTCGCCAAAGCCTCGGCGCCGAGGTCGCGAGCCATCCCGAGCAGGTCGCGGAACTTGACCGAGCGGTTGCACTCGACGCAGGGGATCGGCGTCTCGCCCGAGAGGTAGCTCTCGGCGAAGCGGTCGATCACCGATTCCCGGAAGCGGTCCTCATAGTCGAGGACGTAGTGCGGGATGCCGAGCGTCTCGGCCACCGCCCGCGCATCGTGGATGTCGCGTCCGGCACAGCAGGCCCCCTTGCGATGGGTCGCCGCGCCGTGATCGTAGAGCTGGAGCGTGACGCCGACGACGTCGTAGCCCTCGCGCTTCAGCAGGCCGGCCACGACCGACGAATCGACGCCGCCCGACATGGCGACGACGACGCGCGTCTCGTGCGGAGACTTCGGGAGATCCAGCGAGTTCATGGCCGGTGATGGGGCCGGGTGCCGGCCGTTGGCGGAGCCTTCGGGCGCGCGCCGGACCGGGGAGTCCGGGCGCATGTCCGGTGTCTATAGCGATCCCGATCCCGACTTTCCAGGGATGGGGACGCGGAGAGCCGGTTCAAAGTCCGGATCATGGCCCCGAGCGGCCGGCAAATCCTGCCGGGAGGCCGGCAGATCCCGCCGGGCCGGCGCGAGGCGCGCCTTCACCGATAAAATATTTCTTTCTTCTTATCAGCGGCTTGGCCTCCATCGGCAGATGGTGCGCGGCTTGCTCCGGCCTCTTCCGGCTTCGGCGACGAAGGAGAGGGACGGCATCGTGGTTTCGCGCGCAGATCTGGCGGAAGCGTTTTTCAGGCAGACCCTGCGGCCGGCCGCGTCCGCGGCGCGGGGGGGCGAGGGCACGGCGCGGTTCAGCCTGGAGGCTGCGGAGCGGAGGCCGGCGGCACCGGCCCGGCCCGCATCCCGCCGCGACGAAACCGCCTCCGCCCGCAGCGATGGCGGCAGGGCCGACGCAGCGAAAACCGAGAGCGCCAAGACCGGAACTGCCAGAACCGGAGCGGCCAAGAGCGACAGAGCCGAGAACGGCAGGGCCGAGCGCGGGCCGTCCGGGGCTTTGCAGGAGAGCCGCGCCCAGGCTGCCTCCGCCCGCAGCAAGCCCCTCGCGGCAAGGACGGCGCAGGACGGCGCGCAGGCCGCCTCCGCCCGAGGTCCGGGCGCCGCCGCGAACTCCGCCCCGCAGCGGCCGGAACGCCCGGCTGCCGATGGCGCGGAACCGGCCCAGGAAGCGGCTGCGGAAGAGGCCGCCGCCAAGGAAGCCGGTGCCGCGGTGGTGTCCGAGGACGAGGCACGGGAACGGGACGAGCCCGATCCCGCATCGCCGGAATCCGCCAATCCCGCCGCCCTCCTCGCGCCGCCCCCCGCTCCGGCGCCAGCGCCGACGAGCGCGGCGGCGGGTGCGTCCGTGGGCGATGGCGGGGTGGAGGCGGATCAGCCCGTCACGGGCCTGCCCGGCGAGGCGACGGCAACCGGTCACGCCGCGAAGGCCGGCACGGGGGAGGCCCCCGCCTCCGCCGCCGCGGGCACGGCCGGCTTCGAAGCGGCGCTCACCGAGGCGCAGACACCGACCGCCTCAACCATTCCGGCCCCCACCGCCGGAACCGCTCTCACCCCGCCCGGCGGCGTCGCCGCCGCGCAGGGCCCGCAGGCCGCCCAAGCGCCGGATGCCGCAACGGCGGCGCCCCAGCCGGCGACGCCGCCGATCCCCTTGGGCGCCGTGCCGATGACGATCGGGCTGCGCTCGCTCTCAGGGGTGAACCGCTTCGCGATCCGGCTCGACCCGGTCGAACTCGGCCGCATCGACGTGTCGCTCGACCTCGACAAGGCGGGAGGCAAGGCGCGGGCGCATCTCATCGTGGACCGTCCCGAGACCCTCGCCCTGCTCCAGCGCGATGCGGGTTCCCTGCAGCAGGCCCTCGCGCAGGCCGGCTTCGACGTCGGCGCCGAGGCGGGCGGGGGCGGGATCGACCTGTCCCTGCGCGGCGAGACCGCATCCCAGGGCGGCCGGGACGGCGAATCCGCCTCCCGCGACCGCTCCGACGGCGGCCCCGGCGGGCCGGGCGGACGGGACGCCCGCCCCTCCCCGCTCGACGCCCTTCCCCTGCGGCAGCTCCGTGCCGTCGGCAATCTCGACATCCGGATTTAGGACGACGCCATGGCCGCCGGCATCACGAGCAATACGAGCAGCACCAGCATCACCGCCGCGAGTGCCGCCTCGACCACCGATACGAAGTCGATCGCGGGCAACTTCACGCAGTTCCTGACGCTGCTCACCACGCAGCTCAAGAACCAGAACCCGCTCGACCCGCTCGATACCAACCAGTTCACCCAGCAACTCGTGCAGTTCGCGGGCGTCGAGCAGCAGCTCAAGACCAATTCCTCGCTCGACACGATCCTGACCAACTCCAAGGCCGCATCGGCCTCGTCCGCCTCCGGCCTGATCGGCCGCACGATCACGGCGGACGGCGCCACCACCGACCTCACGAACGGCAAGGCGACCTGGACGCTGACCCCGGACCGGGCCGCCGCTAGGGCCGTCATCACCCTCAAGGCCAGCGACGGCACCGTGGTGGCCACCAAGACCACGACGCTCAAGGCCGGCGCGCAACCCTTCGAATGGGACGGCACCGGGACTTCTGGCCTCTCGGCCAAGGACGGGCGCTACACGATCACCGTGGATGCCCTCGACACGACGGGCACGAGGGTCACCGTCGACACCAAGGTTTCGGGCAAAGTGGACGGCGTCGACCTCAGCGGCTCCGAGCCCGTGCTGACGATCGGCAACGCCCGGGTGCCGGCCTCGAGCGTGAAAACGCTTTCTGCACCAAGCTCTTGATGCGTTGCAGCATCGATGGATCCGGATTTGTCCACATCTGCTCACAACAATCGAGTCGCATTCGATCGGCCGACTTCAAGAACTTTTAAGCGGGTGCAAGTAGCTTCCCTCTCGACAGGTCAGTCGAGTGTAGAGCGTATCATGACCGAAACACCCCGGCCCCGCGTGAAGTATGTGATTGGGCCCGACGGCAGCCCCCTGACGATCGCCGATCTTCCCCCCGTCTCCACCCGTCGCTGGGTCATCCGCCGAAAGGCCGAGGTCGTCGCCGCCGTACGCGGCGGCCTGCTCAGCCTGGAGGAGGCCTGCCAACGCTACACCCTGACCACGGAAGAATTTTTGAGCTGGCAGTACTCCATCGACCAGCACGGACTCGCCGGCCTGCGCACCACGCGCATCCAGCACTACCGTCACTGAACTTCGCCAGTTCGACCCGTACGTTGCGCACGACCTGTTCGCGCAACGCATGAGGAGCCGCCTCCGGCGCACCGGGGCGGCTCTCGTCGTCTTTGGCCCCCGCGGCCTGTCCGATCCCCTCGCCTCGGCGCCATCCGCGGCACCATTCGTGACGGTGACAGGCCCCGCGTTAACGCCTCGCTAACCACGCACCGGGCAATTCTTGCCGGGCGACCGCACACCCTGGCGGCCGCACCGCTGTGCGCAGGCGTCGTCCGTGAAACCCATCCTCGATCTGGTGACGAAGCTCGGGCCCGCGCGCATCGCCGCGATGGCGGCCGTGACGCTGACGCTGGTCGGCTTCTTCGCCTTCGTGATCCTGCGGGTTTCGCGGCCCGACATGGGCGTGCTGTTCTCCGACCTGTCGATGCAGGATTCCTCGGCCGTGATCCGCGAACTCGACGCGCGCGGCATCACCTACGAGACCAAGGGCGAGCTGGGCCAGACCGTGCTGGCGCCCCGCGCCGACCTCGCCAAGCTGCGCATGGACTTCGCCGGAAAGGGCCTGCCGTCCCAAGGCGGCATCGGCTACGAGATTTTCGACAAGGGCGACGCCTTCTCCTCCACGAGCTTCGTCCAGAACGTGAACCACCTGCGGGCGATGGAGGGCGAGCTCGCCCGCTCGATCCGCGCCATCGGCCGGGTCCAGGCGGCGCGCGTCCACCTCGTCATCCCCGAGCGCCGCCTGTTCGAGCGCGACCGCGAGGCGCCGTCGGCCGCCATCGTCGTCAAGCTGATGGGCGACCTCGATGCGAGCCAGGTGCGCGCGATCCGGCATCTGGCCGCCTCCGCGGTCGAGGGCCTGAAGCCCGAGCGGGTCTCGATCGTCGACGAGCGCGGCCGGCTGCTGGCCGACGGCGCCCGCGGCGCGGAAGCCGACGGGGCGGGCGCCCTGGAGGAGCGGCAGGCCGGCATCGAGCGGCGGATGCGCTCGCAGATCGAGGAGATCGTGGCCGGCATCGTCGGCCAGGGCCGCGCCCGGGTGCAGGTCACCGCCGAACTCGACCTCAACCGGGTCGAGAGCCGTTCCGAGAGCTTCGATCCCGAGAGCCGCGTCGTCCGCTCCACCCAGACGCGCTCCGAGAATTCCCTGACCGGCGGGGCGGAGGGGCAGGTCAGCGTCGGCAACGAGCTGCCGGGCGCCAGCCAGACCCAGGCCCAGCCGCAGCAGAAGGATTCGTCGCAGAAGAACGAGGAGACGACGAACTACGAGATTTCCCGCGTCACCAAGGTCGAGACCCTGGAGGGCGGCCGCCTCAGGCGTCTGTCGGTGGCGGTGCTCGTCGACGGCGTCTACGCCCCCGGCGCCGACGGCCGACCCGCCTACCAGCCGCGCTCCGACGCCGAGATCGCGCGCATCACCGCGCTGGTGCGCACCGCGGTCGGCTACGACAAGGCCCGCGGCGATCAGGTCGAGGTGGTCAACCTGCGCTTTGCCGAGACCCCCACCGCGCCCGAATTCTCCGAGCCCGGCCTGATCCAGTCGTTCCTGAACCCGACCAAGGAAGAGGTGATGCGCCTCGTCGAGCTCACGGTGCTGAGCCTGCTCACCCTGGTCGTGCTGATGGCGGTGGTGCGTCCGCTCCTGCGCCGCGTGCTCGAATCCGATGCGCCGGTGGCGCTCGCCGGACCGGCCGGAGCGCTTGCACTGGCCGGGGCGGCGGGCGGCGAGGGACCGGTTGAGATCGCGGTCCGCGAGAACACCACCAACAAGTTCCTCGAGTCGGCCAAGATCAACGGCCAGATCCAGGCCGAGACGGTCGAGCGCGTGGTCGACATGGTGCGGGCGAGTCCGACCGAGACGGTCGAGGTGCTGCGCAACTGGATCCACGATTCCTGATGGACGCTGACACCACGCAGAACCGGAAGAGAGGAGGGGATTCGTGTCCGCGGGCGTAAACTTCAACGCTGCCATGGAGAGCGTCGATGCCTCGAGGGCGTTCGCCGAGATGCCGGGCCCGCAGCGCGCCGCCGCCCTGCTGCTGCTGCTCGGCGAGGAGGAGGGTGCGCCGATCTGGCAGCGCCTCGACGAGGACGAGATCAAGCTCGTCAGCCACGCCATGGTGCAGCTCGGCTCACTGGAAGCCGGCACCGTCGAGCGGCTGATCGTCGATTTCGTCTCGCGGCTGTCCTCGGGCGGGGGCATCACCTCGAACTTCGAGCGCACCGAGTCGCTCCTGCTCAAGATCTTTCCCCCTGAGCAGGTCTCCTCGATCATGGCGGAGATCAAGGGTGCCTCCGGCAAGCGCGTCTGGGCGAGCCTGACCCAGATCGACCCCGAGATCCTCGCGAACTTCCTGCGCAACGAGTACCCGCAGACGGTCGCCGTCGTGCTGTCGAAGGTGCGGGCCGACTACGCCGCCAAGGTGCTGACCATCCTGCCGGAGGAGTTCGCCATCGACGTGCTGAACCGGATGCTGCGCATGGAGACCGTCCAGAAGGAGGCCCTGCGTCACATCGAGGAGACGCTGCGCACCGAGTTCGTCTCGACCATCGCCCAGACCACGCGGCGCGACGCGCACGAACTCATGGCCGAGGTGTTCAACGCCTTCGACCGGCAGACCGAGACCCGGTTCCTCGCCGCGATCGACCAGGCCAACCGCGGCTCGGCCAAGAAGATCCGCCAGCTCATGTTCACCTTCGAGGATCTCCTGAAGCTCGATCCGGGCTCGGTCCAGACCCTGATGCGCAAGGTCGACAACGACACCCTGTGCCGCGCGCTGAAAGGGGCCGACGAGCGGGTGCGCGCCTTCTTCATGCGCCAGATGTCGACCCGCGCGGCCAAGAACCTCACCGACGAGATGGGCTCGATGGGGCCGATCCGCCTCAAGGAGGTCGATGAGGCGCAGGCCAAGATGACGGAACTCGCGAAAGAGCTGGCCGAGAAGGGCGAGATCATGATCGCCAAGAACGGCGGCGAGGAGGAGTTGGTCTATTGAGCCCGAGAGCCTCCCGCCCCTTCCTGTTCGACACCGATTTCGGCCGCCCGCGCGGGCCTTCCGCCGCCGACGCGGAGGCCTCGGCCCGGGCGGAGGCCGAACGGGCCGCCATCGAGGCGGCGGCTTACGCCCGCGGCCTTCAGGACGGCCGGGCGGAGGCCGCACTCCAGGAGCAGGCCCGGCTCGCCGACGCTCTGACCCGGGTCGGGCTCGCCGCCGCCGGCCTCCTCAACCAGTCCGACGCCCGCGACGGCGAGCGCGAGACGCAGGCGCTGGCCTTCGCGGCCGCACTCGCCCGCCGGATCGCGGGGGACGCCCTCGACGCACGCCCGCTGGCGACGGTGGAGGAGGCGGCCCGCTCCGCGCTCCGGCATCTGCGCGGCGTGCCCCACCTCGTGCTGCGGGTGAGCGAGGGGCTCGTCGATGACGCGGAGGCGCTGATGCGGCGCCTGTCGCGCGAGAACGGCTTCGAGGGGCGCCTCGTGGTGCTCGGCGAACCCGACATGGCGCCGGGCGATGCCCGGCTCGAATGGGCCGACGGCGGCGTCGTGCGCGAGCGCGCCCGCATCGAGGCCGCCGTCGAGGCCGCCCTTTCCCCCAATTTCGCCAGCGCAGAGGCCTGAGCCCGATGTCGAGCGACGATTTCAGCCTGCCCCAGCTCAACGAGGGCGACCTGCCCTACGACGAGGGCGGTGCAGCTTCCGTCCGCGACGCGCCGACGAGCCCGAAGAACGCGGCGGACCTCGAACAGGTCTTCGACGTGCCGGTGGTGGTCTCGGCGGTGCTGGGCTCCTCGCGCATGCCGATCGGCGACCTCCTGCGGCTCGGCCCCGGCGCCGTGCTCGAACTCGACCGCAAGGTCGGCGAGGCCATCGACATCTTCGTCAACAACCGCCTCGTCGCCCGCGGCGAGGTCGTGCTGGTCGAGGAGCGCCTCGGCGTCACCATGACCGAGATCATCAAGAACGATCACTGATCCTCTGTTGTGCCGATCCGGACATCCGGTCCGGATCGGCACGTCCGGCAGGCGACCGCCGCCCCGCAGTCGCGGGGGCGGCCTGCGATGAAGGGTCATCGCAGGCCGGGGCGAGCCACCTGAAACGGATCGAATTTTCGGAGATACCACGCCATGCGGCTGCTCATCGTCGGACGGCTCTCGAGCGAACTCGTCACCGCCTCGAAGATCGCCATGAACCGCGGCGCCTCGGTCACCCACGCCGACGGGATCGACCAGGGGCTCGCGGCCCTGCGCGCCAAGGGCGGCGACCTCGTGATGGTCGATGTCGGCCTCGACATCCGCCGGATGGTGCAGGCTCTGTCAGACGAGCGCATCCGCACACCGGTGGTGGCCTGCGGCATCGCCTCCGACGCCCGCGCCGCGGTGGCGGCGATCCAGGCGGGGGCCAAGGAGTACATCCCCCTCCCCCCCGATCCCGAATTGATCGCGGCGGTCATCGAGGCCGTCGCGGCGGACGCCCGCAGCTTCATCTGGCGCGATCCGTCCATGGAGCGCGTGGTGCGGCTCGCCGAGCAGGTCGCCCGCTCGGAAGCCTCCGTGCTCATCACCGGCGAGAGCGGCACCGGCAAGGAGGTGCTGGCCCGCCACGTCCACGCCAAGTCGAACCGGGCGAGCCGTCCGTTCGTCTCGGTCAATTGCGCGGCGATCCCCGAGGCCCTGCTCGAATCCGAGCTGTTCGGCCACGAGAAGGGCGCCTTCACCGGCGCGGTCGCCCGCCGCATCGGCCGGTTCGAGGAGGCCAATGGCGGCACGCTGCTCCTCGACGAGATCTCCGAGATGGACGTGCGGCTGCAATCCAAGCTGCTGCGCGCGCTTCAGGAGCGGGTGATCGACCGGGTCGGCGGCGCCGCCCCCGTCAAGGTCGATATCCGCGTGCTCGCCACCTCCAACCGCAACCTCGCCGACGAGGTGAAGAAGGGCACGTTCCGCGAGGATCTGTACTACCGCCTCAACGTCGTACACCTGCGCCTGCCCGCCTTGCGCGAGCGGCTGGCCGACATCCTCGAACTCACCGCCCATTTCGCCCGCAAATACGCGGAGCTGAACGGATTGTCGCTGCGCCCGCTGACCCGCGAGGCGCAGGCCCTGGTCGCCCGCAACCCCTGGCCCGGCAACGTGCGCGAGTTGGAGAACACGATCCACCGCGCGGTGCTCCTGGCGCAAGGCGCCGAGATCGGTCCGGAGGCGATCCTGAGCCCAGAGGGCGAATCGCTCGCGGCGCCGACGGCGGCCTCCGGCCCGGTCGAGCGGGCGGCGAGCGCGGCGGAGGCGGCGACCCGCGGGCTCGTCGGGCGCACCGTGGCGGATGTCGAGCGCGACCTGATCCTCGACACCCTCGACCATTGCCTCGGCAACCGCACGCACGCCGCGCGCATCCTCGGCATCTCGATCCGAACCTTACGCAACAAGCTCAACGAGTATGTCGAGGCGGGCGTGAAGGTGGCCGAGCCCGGCGGCGTGCGGGCCATGGCGGCCTACGGCTGAGACGGCTTTCGGACGCCTCGCGAGGATGGTCGACAGACCGAGCCGATCAGCCGGCGGCGGCATCGGGTCCCGCGAGGCGGGTGCGGCCGGCAGCGCCGCGCATCCGCCCGAGCGCCGCATCGCTCCAGACACCCAGCCGGCCGGCGGCATGGAACGAGACGGCGGCGACGAGCAGGCCCGCGGCGCAATCGCAGGCATAATGGGCCCCGTGCGTCACGGCCGAGACCGTCATCACGGCGTTCAGCGCAAGCACGGCCCAGCGCAAAGCTCTCAGCGGCCAGAGCGCGGCCGTCACGAGGTAGGCGACGGCGCAGTGGAGCGACGGGAAGGAGATCAGCGGGCCGACCGCTTCCAGCGCCACGGCCCGCAGCGAGCCGGCCCGCAACGCGTGCAGATCGCCGAGCGGCGTCGCGCCCTGGAACAGCAGATGCGCCCTGTCCGGGCCGAGCAGGCCGGCCGCGCCCTCGGCCGGCAGCACGGCGCTGACGAGCGTCGTCGCCATCACGCAGAGGATGAAGGCGGCGACGAAACGATCGGCCCGGCGCACCGCGCCCAGAGCCGCGAGGATGAGGGGCGCGAGGGCCAGTTGCATGAAGAACGTCTCGTAGGCGCGGCCCAGGATCTCCATCAGGCCGCTCCGCTCGACCATGGCGGCCTGGAAGCTCGGCCAGTCGAAGCCGAAGGCGCGATCGATCCTGAGGAGCCAGTCGTCGCGCAGCGGCAGGCTGAAGGCCTGAACACCGTAGGCCAGGGCGCTGGTGATGGGCAGTTGCACGATCAGCACCGCGAGAAGGGCGAGCGCGGCGCCGAAGCGGGGGCGGATCGCGCGGGTGTTGAAGTAGACGGCGCCCGCCAGCATCGACAGCGGCGCCAGCCACTGGACGCCGGACGTGCTGAGCCAGACGCCCGTCAGGCTCTGGACGTAGAGGGCGGCGGCGCCCGACAGGACCAGCAGGCTGTAGGTGGCCAGCGACGGGCCGGCGGCATCCGCCACCCTGGACGTGAAGAGGGATGGGACAGGCATGGAGCGCTCGCTGGCCGGAGGCCCAAGCGTCATGCATGAGTTGTTTCCATCGCATGAAAACAACTATCAATTGTATCGTTTTGTTACCGCGGCCTCGTGCCGGCCGCTGCTGCGAGAGGCTGCCGGCCCCTCACCGCTTCGTGGTGAACTGCGCCTCGTACTCGGCGTTCTGCGCCGCGCGCGCCTGCTCGATCTTGCGCAGGGTGAGGAAGCGGACGATGTCGAACTCGACGTCGCGGATCGTTTCCTCGATCAGGTGGCGCTGGAGCAAGATGCGGGGATCGTCGCCGGCGAGGCCCTCGCGGTCCTGGAGCCGCTGCACCGCCTGCCGGACCACGGTGTAGACCTGATCGCGCTCCTCCCGACTCATGGACGGGCTGACGGCGCGCGCGATGAGATCGGTGAAATCCGCCATGGAAGCCGTTCGATGAAAGCCGTTTGCCTGCCGCCGCTTAGAACGCATCCCGACGAACTGGAAGCCAGCTCGTCGGAATGCATGTCACGACAAGGATCTAGAGCCGGTTGTCGTTGACCGCTGCGGTCACGAGCGAGACCGAACTCCACAGGACGGTGAAGCAGAACAGGGCCGCGAACAGGGCGTAGAAGGGGGCCGGATATTCCGAATAGGTCGGCAGCAGGGGCGGCACGAAGGTCGCCAGATAGATCTGCTGCTTGGCGGCCGCGATCCGGGCGCGGTCGAGGATCATCTGCATCGAAGCGTTGAGCTTCTCCGCCACCGTCTGCTCGACCATCAGGCCCTCGTATTCGAGCAGGGCCTGGGTGAGGTTGTGCTCGGAATTCGAGACGATGCCGTCGGTGGTGAGCCGGCCCTGCAGATCCTTGATCTGTCCGTCCAGCGCGCCGACGGTGGCCACGAGCACTTGAATGCCGCGGTTCTTCTCGTCGAGCTTGGAGTCGCGCAGCACGCGCAGGTCGTTCTCCGCCTTGATCTTGTCCTTGCGCAGGAGTTCGATCGTGGTCACGGCCGCCTCGGCCGATTTCACCGGGTCGATGATGCCCCAGCGGTTGCGGAACTCCTGCATCGCGATCCGCGCCTGCTTGAGCCGCTCGAACGACTGCTCGACCTCCTTCTTCGCGTTGGCGATCATGTCGCCCTGGGCGCGGCGCGAGATGCTGTTGATCAAGGTCTCGGAGCGGGCGATCACCTCCTGCGAGATCGCGACCGCGTCCTCGGGCTTGAAGGCGCGCACCTTCAGGTGGATCACGCCGGAAATCGCATCGATGTGCGGGACCACTTGCCGGCGCCAGTACCGCACCAGCTTCTCGATCGGCTGACCCGCGCCGTAGCCGGCCCAGAAATCGATCCCGTCCTGCGAGAACATCCGTTCGAGGCCGAGCTTGGCGTCGACGGCCTCCACCATCGGCCGGCTGCCGATGTAGTCGCGCAGGATGAAGCTGTCCTGGCTGTTGTGCTTCTGGATCAGGTCGCTGTGCAGGCCGAGTTCGGCGCTGGCCATCGGCTCGACGTTGCCGCGCACGGCGAACTGCGACACGACGATGTATTGCGGGCTGGCGATCGCGAAGACGTAGAGGCCGACCACCGCGGTCGGCGCCAGCGCGAACAGGCAGTAGCTGCGGAACAGCCGCTTGGCCATCCGCTCGGGCGGGCGCGCCTCCCGCGGCCGCAGGCCGGGCAGCCGGGTCCATTCGAGGGTGCGGCGCGCCCGCTCGACCAGCGCCCCGCCGAAGCCCCGGCCCTTGCCCGGGGAAACCGGTTCGATCGTCTCGGCGTTGCGCCGCAGATCCGGCACGGAGCGCCGGGCAAGATCCATCAGCGACTGGACGCTCGGGCTCGGCCGGACCCTGGTCGCCTGCTTGACCTCGTCGTCGGAACTCATCGAATGGGGGTCCTCACGGATCCGCGGCCGGAGCCCGCCCGCACGAGGGACCTCGCGCCCGTCCCCTCGCGATACGCTCGGGCCGGACGCTTCGGCAAGCTCGGGGCGGCATCCTGTCTGAAGGCTCAGGTCACGTTCTTTTCGGCCCTTTTTAAGGCGCGGCGATCCGCCGGGATTGCGCCCTGGGCCGGGGGGCTGCGATACCGCCCCCGAAACGGAGTACGGCCCGAATCGAAGGGCCGGACGGGAGGACATGTGGGACGGCGGCAGGATCCGGGTGGGGCGCCCCGAGAAGACCGGGTCGAATCGGCTCGGGCCGAGACGACCAAGGTCAGGACGGCCAAGGCGGGCTTCTCGGACCTCGTGCTGGTGTGCCGCAAATGCGCCAAGCGCCAGGGCGTGGACCGCAAGCAGCTCGGCCGTGCCGTCAAACGGGCGTTCAGGCAAGGCGCGAAAAAGGGCGCCGGCAAGGTCCGGGTGCTGGAAACGGGCTGTCTCGGGCCCTGCCCCAAGCGGATGCTGACGCTGGCCACGCCGGAATCCCTGGCGCGCCGCCGTGTCATCCTCGTCGATCCGGCCCTCGATGCCCTCGGTCCCTTAGCCCTCACCCTCGCCGCCGTGGTGCCGTCGCCGGCCGCATCCGTCGCGGTGTTCACAGCGGCCGAGCCGAGCCCGGCAGTTCCGCCCGATGGAGCCGGCAATGGCTGAGGCACCCGCCGGCCGTGGGGACGGGCGCGACGATCCCTCCTCGGACCGGCCCGCCGAAGGGCCGCTACCGGGGCGTCTCCTCCGCGGGCTGCTGCGCCGGCTGCCGCTCGTCGGCACCCTGGTCGGGCTCGGGCTCGGCGTCTGGCTCGTCGCCACCAACGACCTTGCGGCGATCGGTGCGGCCTTCGGGCGGATCGGTCCGGCGGGACTGGCCGCCATCGTGGGGGTGCGGGCCGTCATCGTGTTGCTGTGCGGGCTCGCCTGGGCGCGGCTGCTGCGCGGCATCCCGCCCTCGGGACGTCACATCCATCCCGCGAAGGCCGCCGAGCCCCCGATCGAGACCGGCGCCTTCGTGATCCTGCGCTTCGTGCGAGAGGGCGTGAACGTGCTCCTGCCGGTCGCCTCGGTGGGCGGCGAGGTGGTGGGCGGGCGCCTGCTGACCTTCTGGGGCGTCGCGGGCAGCCTCGCGGCCGCCTCGCTGCTGGCCGACATGCTGATCCAGGTCGCGACGCAGGTGGCCTTCACCGGGCTCGGCGCCGGGCTGCTCTGGCGGCTGCCGGGGGAGGCCGCTGCCGCGCTCGCATGGTGGACGACGCAGGCCGCGGTGGTCGCGGTCGCGGCGGTCGCGGCCTTCTTCGCCCTGCAGACGCTCGGCGTGGCGCGGGGGCTGGAGCGGCGCCTGGCCGCCCTCGGGCGCCGCTTCCTGCGGTCGGCGGCCCCGGAGGGGGCGAAACCGGAGGCGGGCGCGGCGGGCATCCTCTCCGTGCAGGAGGCCCTCGATGCGGTCTGGGCGCGGGGCCGCCGCGGGCGCATCGCCCAATCCGTCGCCCTGCACGCCGTGGCCTGGGGGCTCGGCGCGGCCGAGATCTGGATCGTGCTCGCCTGCATCGGTGTCGAGGTGAGTCTGACCGAGGTGTTGGTGCTGGAATCGCTCTCGCAGGCGATCAAGTCGGCGGCCTTCGCCGTCCCGAGCGGGCTCGGCGTGCAGGAGGGCGGCTTCGTCGTGGTGGGCGCCCTGTTCGGGCTCGATGCGGGCACCGCCATCGCCCTGTCGCTCGCCAAGCGCGTGCCCGACGTCGCCCTCGGCCTGCCCTCGCTAATCGTCTGGCAGACTCTCGAAGCCAAGCAGACGCAGGTGCTGCCACCGCGCTGAGTTTCGGGTTTCGAAAGGACAGGTCCTTTCGCGGGTCCAGGGCGGAGCCCTGGAGAAACCTAGCCGATCAGCCCTCGCTCGTCGTCAGCCACCCGCGCATCGCCTCGAACGTCGCGATGCCGGCGGCGAAGGCGGTGGCAGCCTCTGCCTCCGGCACACCGTCCAGACGCTCGCGGAACTCCCGCCAAAGCGGTCCGGTCGCACGACCGCGGCCGGCATAATAGGCCAGCGGCACGCCCTCCCCGTGCAGGCGGGCGACGTGGCGGCCGATGACGGCGCCGCCCAGCGTCGAGCCCTCCAGTACGTAGAGCGCGCCCAGCGCCGCGCCCGCCCCGTCGAGGCGGGGCGCGGCGGGCATGGGCTGAGTGCCGGGCGCCGCCCCGTCGAGGGCGTGCAGATCCGCATCGAGACCCGCAAGCCGTCGGCGCGGATCGAAGAAGGCTGCGTCCGCGAGCGCGGCCGCAATCGCCGGCTCGTAGGCGGCGTGGAAGCCGCGCAGGCGGACCAGCAGGTCGCGGTAGCCGGGCAGCGTCGCCACGCGCGCCTCCCAATCGAGGTCGCGCTCCAGCGCCTCGTGCGCCACTTGCGTGGCCTCCCGCAGGCGGGCGTGCAGGCTGTCGCTCACGAAGGGGCTCAGGCGTGAACGGTGAAGCAGGCGCCGTCGGCGTTCTCGACGTCGAGGCGGGCGCCGATCTGGTCGAGCATGGCGCGAATCAGCTTCATGCCGAGCCCGGTGCCCCGCGCCTTGGCGTTCTCCCAGCCCGGCGGCATCCCCTCCCCGTCGTCGCAGACCTTGAGGCGGACGGCCGCCCCCTCGCCGCCCGCCACGGTGACGCTGATCCGCGCGCCCTTGTCGGGCCCGCCGGCGTATTTGAACGCGTTGGTCACGAGTTCGGTGGTGATCAGCGAGAGCGCCACCGCATGCTGGTAGGGCACCATCAGGCCGGGCTCGGCGGTCATCTCAACACTGTGCTCGTCGCCGGCCATGCCGGCCAGATCGCTGCACAGGGCCTGGATGGTCTGGCCGAGATCGACCTGCTCCATGCTCTCGCCCTGGTACAGGCTGTCGTGCACCCGCGCGACGCTCATGACGCGGGCCGAGGTCTCGGAGAAGGCTTGGCGCGCCTCCGGGTCGGCGATATGGCGCCGCTGCATGTGCAGGAAGGCCGTCACGATCTGCAGCGAGTTCTTCACCCGGTGGTCGATCTCACGGGTGAGCAGATCCTTCTGCTCCAGCAGGCGCTCCTTGTCGGCGAGCAGCCCGGTCAGCTCGTCGATCTTGCGGCGCTGGCGCAGCACCACGCCGTCCACGGCGTCGGCGAGCTGTGCGGCGAGCGCCACCTTCCACGTCGCCCACGGGGCGGAATGGCCGCGCCGCTCCTCGATCCAGCGCTCGAACGAGCGCCGCGGCAGCACCGCCACCGGGCCGCTGCCGGGCAGGACGGGTTTGCGCGGGTCGCCGCCCCAGGTCACCGTGCTCGGCACCTCCGGCTTGACCCAGAACAGCAGATGCTGGCGCGAGGTGCCGACGAAGGCCGCGAGCAGGCCGCTGGCGACCTCGGTATAGGCGGAGGCCGGCGCATGGTGCAGCACCAGCGTGTCGGTGACGAAGGTGGTCTCACCGGGGGCCAAGCTCTGCCGCAGCCAGTCGGCGAGCGCGCGCACCGCCGCCTCGGGCGGGGTCGCCCCGACGAGACAGACGGACTCGTCCGAGATGATGCCCGCGCCCGTCGCCTCGAACAGGTCGAGCAGCGTCGGGTTGCCGTTCGTCAGCGAAGCCACGAAGTCGTCGGAGCGGGTGAGCCCGCGCACCAGCCGCCCCTGGACGTCGAGATGGCGCTGCCGCTCGCCCCACAGCGTCTTGCCCTCGATCTCCTGCACCCGCATGGCGAAGGCGTCGGTGAGCACGGTCGCCGCGGCGCGGGTCTCCGGCGCGACGTAGTGCGGCCGGCGGTGATGGCCGATCATCAGGCCCCAGAGCCGGTTCTCGACCATGATCGAGATCGACATCGAGCCGTCGACGCCGAGATTGCGCTGGTATTCGAGGTGGATCGGCGAGAGCGAGCGGTTCTGCGCGAAGGTGAGGTCGATCGGTGCGTTGCCGGCAGAGCGGTCGGCGACCAGCGGCACCGGTACGCAGTCGCGGTCGATCACGAAGCGGCTCTTGGCCTTGGTGTAGAGGGCGCGGGCCTGGGCCGGGATGTCGGAGGCGGGAAAGCGCAGGCCGATCAGCGGGCGCTGCCAATCCGGCACCATGTCCTCGGCGATGGCCTCTCCGTTCCAATCCGCGTCGAAACGGTAGGCCAGCACCGATTCGAAACCGGTCATGGCGCGGATTTCGAGGGCAGCGATCTGTGCTGCCTCGGTCAAGGTCTCAGCGGCGCGCAGCCGCATCATGGCGAGTTCGGCGTCGAGCGGGCTCGCGGCGAGGAAGTCCTCGGGGCGCTCCGGCGCCAGCTCCAATTCGATGATGACTCGGCCGAGATGGGCATGGGCCACGAGGTGGAGGCGCTCGTCGCGCGGTGGAAGCGTAAGCGAGCGGCGCAGGAGCCGCCCGTCGGTCAGGGTGTGGGCGGCGAGCCCGTCGCGGATCGCGGAGACGATCGCACCCGGCAGCACCGCCTCCAGGTTGAGGCCGTTGGGCGGAAAAAGCTCGGGCGCCAGCACGTCCGCGGCGTTGGCGCTGAAGGCCAGGATCTCGAGGCTCGCTGCATCGGCGGCGAGCATCACCGCGTTCGGCTGGATCGAGCCGGGAATGTGGATCGGCTCACGCTCGCACAGGCTCGGATCGACCGGCTCGGCGCGGCTGCGCTGGGCGATCGCCGCGAGGACGGCCTCACGCGAGGGGCCGGCGGCGATCTGCTCCAGCGGGGTGATGGTGAGCCAGACGCGCCCGCCCGCCCCGGACCGCAGGCCGATTCGTGCCCGCAGGGGAGCCGGAATGCGGCCGAACACGAATTCGAAGGCCTGATCGGTCGCGCTCCGGCGCTGGCCGCTGAGAAAGCGTCCGTAGAAGCTCGGCACGTTGGCGCTCGGCACGAGCTCGCGAAAGAAATGGCGCCCGATCATCGTGTCGGGCGACAGGCCGCACAGCGTTCCCGCGGCCCGATTGCAGGCGAGCACGATCCCGACGGCGTTGAGAGCAAGAATGCCCACGCCGAGTTCATCCCGCTGCTCAGCGGTGAGGGCATCGAGATCGACCGGAAGGTCGACCGGACCACCGTTCGGCCCCACGGCGTTCATCTCCGACGGATCGACCATTGTGGCAGTCGGTATGCCTGCCGCGCCCCGGTTAGGCAATGCCGAGTCTGCCCTCGGCACGCGTCTCGGCACTCGTGACGGCCGTACCAAGTGTCTGACAAGACCAAGCTTTGTCTGATTACATACATTCCTCCGCGGCACCGTGCATCGCTGGACGCGGCAGCGGCCGAGCGGCGACCCCGCATCCTCGCGAAGGCAGGGTAGCAGCCCCGGCGCGATCGGCTTCCTTCAGTGATCGCCAAGATCCGAGAGCGCCGTATCGAGACCCTCTTCCAGGGTCGGATGGTAGAAGGGACGGTCGCGCAAACGCCGCACGTCCAGCCCGTCCTGCACCGCATAGGCCAGGAGGTGGCCGAGATGCTCCGCCTCCGGGCCGATCAACTCGGCGGCGGCGAGGCGCCCGTCGGCCTCGGCGTAGAGGCGGACGCCGCCCTGCGCCCGGTCCATCACCCGAGCCCGACCCTGGTCGCAGAAATCGGCGCGACCGACGCGGCGATCCGTCTCGGGGTCGAAGCCGCCGCCGATCACGGCGATCTGCGGATCGCTGAACACCATGGTGAGCGCCACCCAGCGCTCCGGCCGCTCGATCCCTTCACCGCGGGCGAGCCGCACGGCGTTGCGGCCGGCGATGCGGCCCTGGCGGCTGGCCTCGTGCAGTACCGGGCGGTCGGCATTGGCGTCGCCCGCGATCAGGATCGACGCACCCTCGCAGAGCAGCGAACGGGGATCGTGGACCGGGCCGCCCCGGTCGTCGAGGGTCACGCCGGTGTGCTCCAGACCCATTCCCGAAACGTTCGGCGGACGGCCGGCGGCAGAGAGCACCCGATCGAAGGTCTTGTCGCCCTTGCCCGCGTCACCGCTCCAGCCGAGGCGTGCCCCCTCGCCCGCGGCCTCACCGCTCTCGACCTTCGCGCCGAGATGCAGATCGAAGGCATCGGAAAAGATCTCGCGGGCGGCCCGCTTCAGATCGGGATCGCGCAAGCCTCCGAGGCTGTCGCCGGGATCGAACACGCTGGTCGCCACGCCGAGCCGGGCCATGGCCTGGGCGAGTTCGAGGCCGACCGGGCCGGCACCGAGAACGGCGAGCGAGGCCGGCAGGTCCTCGATCTCGAACACGGTATCGGTGGTCAGAACCCGGTGGCCCAGCCCCTTCAGCGGCTCGGGCACGCTCGGGCTGGACCCGGTCGCCAGCACCGCCGCCTTGAAGCGCAGGCGGGTGTGGTCGTCGATCCGCAAACAATCCGGCCCCTCGAACACGGCTCGCCCCGTAAGGCGCGTCTCGTCGGGGAAGGCGTCGAGCCCCTCGAACACCGACCCCACGAAGCGGTCGCGCAGGCGCCGCATCCGGGCCAGCACCGCCGGACCATCGACCCGCACTTCGCCGACGCGGATGCCGAGCCGATGCGCCTCGCGGGCCTCCTGCGCCGCCTCGGCTGCGGTGATCAGCAGCTTCGAGGGCATGCAGCCGACGCGGGCGCAGGTGGTGCCGCCGGGGCCCTGCTCGATCAGCACGGCGCGGACGCCCGCATCGAGAGCGGCGCGGTGGGCGGCGATGCCGGCGGTGCCGGCCCCGATCACCGCGACGTCGCAAGTGAGTTCCCGCATCGCTCAGGACGCCATGGTGAGGACGGCGCCGCCATCGACGCGCAGGTTCTCGCCGGTGATGAAGCTCGCCTGTTCCGAGCACAGGAAGGCCACCGCCGACGCGACCTCCTCGACCCGGCCGCGCCGCTTGACGACGATGCCGGGGCGCTTTTCCTCCAGGAAGCTCTCGACCGCCTCGTCGAAGGAGACGCCGAGCTCCCCGGCGCGCTTCTCCATCATCGCATCGGTCATCGGCGAGGCGACGAAGGCGGGGGCCACCGAGTTCACCAGCACCCCGTCCGGCCCGTAGGCCTTGGAGAGGCCCTTGGTCAGGTTCATCAGGCCGGCCTTGGCGGCGCAGTAGGGCAGTTCCTCGACGTAGGGCTGCACCGCGTCCTCGGAGGTGAAGAACACGATCCGCCCCCATTTCTGGGTCCGCATTCCGGGGATGAAGGCGCGCGCCATTCGCACCGCCGCCATCAGGTCGGCCTGGATCGTCGACATCCAGCCCTCGTCGTCGATCTCCAGGAAGTCGCCGGTGGCGCCGGTGACGCCGGCGGCGTTGACGAGGATGGTGGGTGTCTCGCCGAAGGCTTGTTCGGCGAAGTCGCGCAGCTTGAGCGCGCCCGCATCCGACGAGAGGTCGGCTTGGCAGGACTTGACCGGGCCGAGTGCCGCGAGCCGCGCGGCCGCCTCCCCCAGTTCCTTCTCCTTCAGGTCGGAGAGGACGATCTTGACGCCCTCACGCAGCAGATACTCCGCGCTGGCGTAGCCCATGCCGGAATCGCCGCCGGTGATCACCGCGACGCGACCGCTGATGCCGAGATCCATGAATCGATCCTCTTTGTTGGCGGCGTCCGGTTCGACCGTGCGGCGTCGGCGCGGCGACCATTTGCTCAGTGTCTCACACACAACCCCCGCTGCACCGCCGTGCCCGGAAGCGAGACGATCGGTGATCGGGCGTTGTGTGAGGCACTCCAAAACCGCGTGCCAACGGAGGGCGTGGGGGATCGTTCCAGCCGGGCCCTCGACTGCGGCGATCCGACCGTTCGCGCGAGGGGGAGGAAAACGGGGCGGGTCCGTAAGGGACGACATGGCGGCCTTGGGAGGTGCCTCTCTAAAAAGTCTTTGCGCGAACCGGCGACGCGCGGCACCCTCCGCGCCGCGACGCCTGAGAAGCGAACAGGGAGAGCGACGATGAGCGAGACCGACGCGGCGTCACCGGCCGTGCCCCCGAAGGGCGGCGTGGTCGCCTATCTCACGCTCGATGGCGCCCTGCGGGCGGCCGAGTTCTACCGGACCGCCTTCGGCGCCGAGATCGTCGCCTCCGTGCCCCCGGACGAGAAGGGGCGGACCATGCACGTCCACCTCGTCGTGAACGGGACGTCGGTGATGCTCTCCGATGCCTTTCCCGAATACGGCCACCCGCTCCAGGCGCCGCAGGCCTTCAGCCTGCTCCTGCCGGTCGAGGACATCGCCGTGTGGTGGAACCGGGCGGTCGCAGCCGGCGCCGAGGTGGTGACGCCCTACCAGGAGATGTTCTGGGGCGACGTCTACGGGCAGCTCCGCGACCCGTTCGGCGTGATCTGGGCGATGAACCAAGCCAAGCGCCCGGCCTGAACCATCGGAGAGACAGCATGAGCGACGCCGACGATCCCCGCGACCTCGTCCTCACTCGCCTGATCCCGGCGCCGCGCCGGGCGCTCTGGCGCGCTTGGACCGAGCCGGAGCTGGTGAAGCGCTGGTTCGCCCCGAAACCCTACACGACGCCGGTCGCCGAACTCGACCTGCGGCCGGGCGGGTCGAGTCTCATCGTGATGCGCAGTCCCGACGGGCAGGATCTGCCCAACCGGGGCATCTATCTGGAGGTGGTGCCGGACACGCGCCTCGTCGTCACCGACGCCTACACGTCGGCCTGGGTGCCGTCCGAGAAGCCGTTCCTGACGGTGATCCTCACCTTCGCCGACGAGGCCGGCGGCACCCGCTACACCGCCCGCGCCCGCCACTGGACGCTGGAGGACCGCCAGGCGCACGAGGCGATGGGCTTCGAGCGGGGCTGGGGCATCTGCGCGGATCAGCTCACCGAGGTGGTGACGGGGTTGAGCTGACGGCTCCGAGAAACCCTCCCCCTCTGCGGGGGAGGGTTATGGTCGTAAGCTCGGATCAGGCGGCCTCGCCGAGGCACCACGCCAGGATGCCCTTCTGCGCGTGCAGGCGGTTCTCGGCCTCGTCGAACACCACCGATTGCGGACCGTCGATCACGTCCGCCGTGACCTCCTCGCCGCGATGGGCCGGCAGGCAGTGCATGAACAGCGCGTCCTTGGACGCAGCCTTCATCAGCGCCGCGTCCACCCGGTAGGGCGAGAGCAGGTTGTGGCGGTAATGCTCGTCATCGTCGCCCATGGAGACCCAGCAATCGGTGACGACCAGATCGGCCCCCTCGACCGCCGCATAGGCGTCGGTGGTGGCGTTGACCCGCGCGCCCTCGCGCTTGGCCCAATCGACGAGGGCCGGCGGCATCGCCAGTTCCCGCGGCGCGGCGACGTTGAGGGTGAAGTCGAAGCGGGCGGCGGCGTGGACCCAGCTCGCCAGCACGTTGTTGGCGTCGCCCGACCACGCGATCGTGCGGCCCTGGATCGGCCCGCGATGCTCCTCGAAGGTCAGCAGGTCGGCCATGATCTGGCACGGATGCGAGGCCTTGGTCAGCGCGTTGATGACCGGCACCTCAGCATGCTCGGCCAGCTCCATCACCAGGCCGTGGTCGAGGGTACGGATCACGATCGCATCGACGAAGCGCGACAGCACGCGGGCGGTGTCGGACACCGTCTCGCCGCGGCCGAGCTGCATC
The DNA here is from genome assembly GCF_022829505.1 of Methylobacterium sp. J-043. Lineage (NCBI taxonomy): Bacteria > Pseudomonadati > Pseudomonadota > Alphaproteobacteria > Hyphomicrobiales > Methylobacteriaceae > Methylobacterium > Methylobacterium sp. J-043. The sequence continues at coordinate 212,073 of NZ_JAKSYB010000075.1, forward strand.
TCCTTGCCCGTCAGCATCAGGGTGTCGCCGCCGAGTTCGCGCATCGCCACGTCGAAGGAGACGCGGGTGCGGGTCGAGGGCCGGTCGAACACCATCGCCAGCATCTTGCCGGTGAGCGGTCGCTCCGCCGCGCGCTGGCCCTTCACCCGCGCGCGCTTCATCGCGGCGGAGGTGTCGAGGATACCGCGCAGGGTCTCGGCGGAGAGGTCCTTCAGGTCGAGGAAGTGGCGGACATGCGGGCCGCTGCCGTTCAGAGTCGTGGTCATCTCAATATCTACGCTCGCGGTGCCACCCTCAGGCGGCCCCGCGCATCTGCGCCTCCAGATCGGTCGCCGCGGCCTCAAGCCGGGCCACGGCCTCGTCCACCTCCGTCTCGCCGACGATCAGCGGCGGCAGGAGGCGGACCACGTTGTCGCCGGCCGGGATCACCAGCAGGTGCCGCGCGCGCGCGGCCGCCGTGAACTCGGTGTTCGGCAGGTTGAGCTTCAGGCCCCGCATCAGCCCCTGCCCGCGCAACTCGGCGAAGACGTGGGGGTGCCGGTCGATCAGGCCCGCGAGCTTCTGCGTCAGCAGCAGATCGATGCGCTCGACATGGGCCAGGAAGCCTTCACCGAGCACCACGTCGAGCACGGCGTTGCCCACCGCCATGGCGAGCGGGTTGCCGCCGAAGGTGGTGCCGTGGGTGCCCGCCGTCATGCCGCGGGCGGCCTCGGCCGTGGCGAGGCAGACGCCGAGCGGGAAGCCGCCGCCGATGCCCTTGGCCGCGCTCATGATGTCCGGCGTGACGCCCGACCATTCATGCGCGAAGAACTTGCCGGTGCGGCCGACGCCGGTCTGCACCTCGTCCATGATGAGGAGCAGGCCGTGCGCCTCGCAGAGGGCGCGCAGGCGCCGCAGCGTCTCGCTCGCGATCACCCGCAGGCCGCCCTCGCCCTGGATCGGCTCGATCATCAGGGCGGCGGTCTCCGGGCCGATCACGGCCTCCAGGGCTGCGAAGTCGCCGACCGGCACCTGATCGAAGCCCTCGACCTTCGGGCCGAAGCCCTCGATGTACTTCTGCTGGCCGCCGGCCGCGATGGTCGCGAGCGTGCGGCCGTGGAAGGCACCCTCGAAGGTGACGATGCGGTAGCGCTCGGGATGGCCGCCCGCCGCGTGGTACTTGCGCGCCATCTTGATGGCAGCCTCGTTCGCCTCGGCGCCGGAATTGGCGAAGAAGGCCACGTCCGCGAAGGTCGCGTCCACGAGCCGCCGGCCCAGCCGCTCCCCTTGGGGGATCTGGAACAGGTTCGAGGTGTGCCAGAGCTTTTGCGCCTGCGCCGTCAGCGCCTCGACCAGATGCGGATGGGCGTGGCCGAGGGCGTTGACGGCGATGCCGGCACCGAAATCGAGGTAGCGGTCGCCGTCCTCGGCGACCAGCCATGCGCCCTCGCCTCGCTCGAAAGCGATCGGTGCGCGGGCATAGGTCGGCAGCAGGGCGGAGGTCACGCGGGTCCGTCTCCTCGGGCTCGATCCAGGGGGAAGTCGCCAAAAGAAAGTGCCGCCTCGGGGGACGGGCGGCACGCGCGCGATTACTAAGAAACGAGGCGCTTCTGTCAATCGCAGGACGGCGCCGGGGCGGCCTGCGGCACCGCGATCCGCCCGAAATCCACGCGCCGCGGTGCCGTCCGGCACCCGACCGCCGGGTTCAGGCCCGCTGCAGCCGGGTCGATTCCGTCGGCGAGCGCCCGATCATCTTGCGGAAGGTCCGCCCCATCCGCCGCGCGTCGGGAAAGCCCGCACGCAGGGCGGCCTCGCTCAGGGAGACGGTGCCGGAGCGGATTAGCGACTGGGCCAGCGTCACGCGCTCGCGCAACACATATTGATAGGGCGTCACGCCGAAGGTGCCCTTGAAGGCGCGCACGAAGTAGCCCTCGCTCAGGCCCGCTACCGCCGCCATCTCTCCGAGAGACAGGGGCGCATCGATCCGCTCGGCGACGAGTTGGCGCACCCGCCGCGCCTGCCGGGCGGTGAGTGCCGCGCTTTTGCGGGTGGGCGGGCTCGACAGGGCGCCGGAGGCGCGCAGCACCGCGAGCGCCACGCTGTCGACCAGAAGCGCATCCGCGGCGCTGCCGTGGCCGCTGGCCGCCTGCCCCAGGGCAGCCAGGAGATGGGAGACGGTCATCCGCTCGGTGAGATCGCAGGTGATCGAATCGATCCGGAGATGCGAGAGCGGCGCCTCGATCATCCGCTCCACCGCGGCGGGCATGAAGGCGAGATAGCGCCCGCGGCATTGCCCGCTCCAGAGCGTGCGGCCGGCATAGCCGGGCCCGCGCAGGACGAAGGCCTCGCCGGTGCGCTCGTCGCAGGGCTCACTGCCGGTCGGGCTGTCGCCGCTGAAGGTGAGCGTAGTCCGGCTCAGGCCGTACCAGCCGCCGTGCCACGTGCCGACGAGGAGACCATCGACCCGGTGTGTGCTGGAACCCGCCGTCTCGTAGGCGAAATCGAGGAAGGCGATGCCGTCGAGGCCGCTGGCGGGGATCTGGCCGAAAATCCGGTCGGGCGGGGCGCTGAGATCGCCCTGCACCGAGGCATTGACGAACGGAACGCTCATCGGCCGCGTCGTTCTCCCTCTCGCTGGCGCGCCTCCGGGGCGCGCCTGGAAATCCTTGTTGCCTTGGCTGTCTCGGCCGCTCTCACCCGGAACCGAGGGAACGGCGGCGGACACGGCAACGCTTCGATCCGGACGGATGAAAACGGCCCGCCTTAGCGGTCGTTCCCTCGACCGGTTCCCCGGCCCGCGGAGTCGACCGTGCCAGCGGCGGAGGCGCCCGTCGAGGGCGCACCCGGTCGCCGCGTCCCGCGCGAGGCCCACGGAAGCGGTGGGGTCGGCCGCTTCCGTGGGAAACCGTATCAGGAGGAGAAATTACTTCCCGAGCAGGCCGCCGAGCAGGCCACCCACCGCGCCGAGCACGGTATCGAGCGTGCCGCCGACGAGGCCGCCCACCTGATCGACGACACCGGACACGGCCCCGAGTTCGCTGCTGAGATCGAGATCGAGGCCGAGAGACAGACCGCCGCCGACCTGATCCAGCTCCGCAGCGTTCAGCTCGCGGACGGCATCAATGTTCTGCTGCATGGTTTTCTCCTTTGTCCGAATGATATTGGAAGAACGTTCTGTATTTCTGTCTTCCTGTGGAATAAGAGCGGCGATAGTCCGTCGCTCTGTTGGATAAGGTACGGATATTATTCCGGCAGGCAACCCAGGCTGCGGTATACGGTCCGGGGCGATCGGCTTGAGACTTCTCGGATGGACATATCTTGATCCCTCACAGCACGACCAGCAGTCGCATCCGGTCTCCACGCTCCGCCGTCGGCCGTACGCGTTCGCCGCACACTCCCCCTTGGGGGCCCCCTTGGCCGACCGGCTTGGCCGGCCTTCGCGGAATCCTTTGCGGGGTGAGGTCGGCGGGACGAGCGCCCCCCGTACGGGGGACAAAAATTGACCTGTCCGCCGAGGAACCGGCCGCCCGCGATACGATCGCAGCTAAAAATTTGATTCTGTTGCGGATTATGACCTACATGCGTCAGAACAACGCATCCTATCGTTTGATTGCGACGGGCAAGGAGGCCCCCCGGTGAACGCGCCCTTGTTCCGTCGCGAGGTCGTGGAAGCACGACGAAGCGCCTGGCTCGGCGAGGCTCAGGTGATCCAGCCTCTGGCGATCCGCGTGGTGGTCGGCCTGTGCCTCGCCTTCGCCATCCTCGTCGGCGTCTACGCCTGGCTCGGCAGCTACACCCGCCGGGTCCATGCCGAGGGCCTGCTCGCCCCCGATGTCGGCCTCATCACCGTGGCGAGCCCGCTGGCGGGGCGCGTCAGCGCGTCCGGCGTCAAAGAGGGCGACCGGGTCGAGCGCGGCCAGCTCCTCTTCACCATCGACCTCGACGCGGTCTCGGCGAGCGGCCCGACGCAGGAGCGGGTGATCGCCCAACTCGGCCGGCAGCGCGAGAGCGTGGAGCGCCAGCGCGCCGCCCGCGCCGCCATGGCCACCGCCGAGAAGGAGGGCTTGAGGGAGCAAGTCGCAAACCTCGAGGCGCAGCGGGCCAAGATCGAGGAGCAGCTCGCGCTCCAGGAAAAGCTGGTGCCGCCGCTCAAGGCGCGCGCCGACGAACTCGCCGACCTCGTGACCCGCGGCTTTGCCCGTGCGGCCGACTTCCAGAGCCAGAACTACCTCTATCTCCAGGCCAGCTCGCAGCTCGCGCAGTTCCGCCAGGGCGGGCTTCAGGTCGAGGGCAAGCTCGGCGATCTGCGCGCCAAGCTCGCGACCTTCGACGAGACCCTGGCCCGCGATCTGGCCGAACTCGACCGCACCGCCGCGCAGCTCGAACAGCAGCGGGCCGAGAGCGAGGCACGCCGCGCCATCGAGGTGCGCGCGCCCGAGCGCGGCATCCTCACCTCGATCCGGGCGCAGGCCGGGCAGACCGTGGCGGCGGGGGCAAACCTGCTCACCCTGCTGCCGAGCGAGGGCCGGCTTCAGGCCAACCTGTTCGTGGATTCCTCGGCGATCGGCTTCATCGAGCCCGGGGCTTCCGTGATGCTGCGCTACGCCGCCTTCCCGTTCCAGCGCTTCGGCCTGCACCGGGGCACGGTGACGGAGGTGACCCGCGCCCCGCTCGAAGGCGACGCCCAGCCCGAGGCGGCGAGGGACACGGCCAAAAATGCCGGGAAGGCCGGCGTCTACCGCATCATCGTGCGGCCCGACGCCGACAGCGTGACGGCCTACGGCGAGCCGCGCCGGCTGGAGGCCGGGATGCGGGTCGAGGCCGACATCGCGCTCGAGAAGCGCGCCCTCTACCGCTGGCTCCTCGACCCCCTCTACCACGTCAAGCGCAGCGTCGATCTCGTCACCGAAGGAGGGACACGTTGAGCCTGCTGTCGGATCTTCAGTTCGGCTTTCGGCGGCGCCTGCCGGTCGTGCTCCAGGCGGAGGCCGCCGAGTGCGGCATGGCCTGCCTCGCCATGGTGCTGGGCTACCATGGCCGCCGGGTCGATCTCGGAAGCTTGCGCGCCCGCCACGCCCTCTCGCTCAAGGGCATGACCCTGCGCAACCTGATGGACCTGTCGGGCACGATGGGGCTCTCGACGCGGGCGCTCAGGGTGGAACTGCCCGATCTCGGCCGCCTGCGCCTGCCCTGCATCCTGCACTGGGGGCTCAACCACTTCGTCGTCCTGGCGCGGGTCGGGCGCCGGGAGATCGTGATCCACGATCCCGCCCGCGGGCGCCGACGTTTGAGCCTCGCGGAAGCCTCGCGCGAGTTCACCGGCGTCGCCCTGGAGGTGGCGCCGAACCAGAGCTTCGTGCGGGAGAAGGCGGCGCGCGGCCTCGCGCTCTCCGACCTGTTCCGGGGCATGGCCGGCATCCGCTCGGCGATGACGCAGATCCTGGCGCTTTCGCTCGGGATCGAACTCGTCGCGATCCTGATGCCGATCGCCTCGCAGATCGTCATCGACGAGGTCATCGTGAACGGCGACCTCGACCTGCTCCTCGTCGTCGCCCTCGGCCTCGCTCTGCTGCTCGTGCTGCAACTGGGGCTCGGCGTCGCCCGGAGCTGGGCGATCATGCTCACGGGGACGAAGCTGAACTATCAGTGGTCGGGCTCGCTGTTCGACCACCTCTCCCGGCTGCCGCTCGACTATTTCCAGAAGCGGCATGTCGGCGACGTGATCTCCCGCTTCGGCACGCTCGCCACGATCCAGAAGGGCATCACCACCGATCTCGTCCAGGCACTCCTCGACGGGCTGATGTCGGTCGGCATGCTGATCATGCTGTTCCTCTACGGCGGCTGGCTCGCCCTCGTGGCGCTCGCCGCCACCGCGCTCAACGCGGGGCTTCGGATCGCCGCCTACAAGGCCTACCGCGAGGGCACCGAGGAGGCGATCGTCGCGGAGGCACGCCAGCAGAGCCACTTCATCGAGACCGTGCGCGGCATGGCGAGCGTCAAGCTCCTGAACCTGCGCGAGCGCCGCCGCGGCACGTGGATGAACCAGTTCGTCCAGGCGCTGAACGCCCGGCTGCGGTTGCAGCGGCTCGACCTCGTGTTCGGGCGCGGCAACGAGTTCCTGTTCGGCGCCGACCGGCTGATCCTGCTGGTGCTCGGCGCCCGGGCCGTGATCGACCAGTCGATGACGCTCGGCATGCTGGTGGCGTTTCTGGCCTATCGCGACCAGTTCTCGACCCGCATCGGCAACCTGATCCAATCGGGCTTCCAGCTCCGGATGCTCAACGTGCAGACCGACCGGCTCTCGGACATCGTCATGACCGAGCCGGAGGAGGCCGCTGCCGCGGTGGCCCCGGTCGCGGCCCCTGCCCTCCTCGCCGGAGAGAGTCCGCCGGTGCGCGGCGCGGGTCTGCGCGTGGTCGGCCTGTCCCTGCGCTACGGCGATGACGAGCCCTGGGTGTTCCGCAATCTCGGCCTGGAGGTGCCGCCGGGCGAAAGCCTCGCCATCACCGGCCCCTCGGGCTGCGGCAAGAGCTCGGCGATGAAGATCCTGATGGGCCTGCTGCCCCCCTCCGAGGGCGCGGTGCTGGTCGATGGCCGCGACATCCGCTCCGGGGGGTTGGCGGCCTACCGCGCCCGCATCGCCGGGGTGATGCAGGATGACGGGCTGTTCGCCGGCTCGATCGCCGAGAACATCGCCTGTTTCGACGAGCGGCCCGATCCCGGCTGGATCCGCGAATGCGCCGCCCGCGCCGCGATCCTCGACGACATCGCCCGCACGCCGATGGGCTTCGAGACACTTGTGGGCGACATGGGCTCGACGCTCTCGGGCGGCCAGCGCCAGCGGGTGATCCTGGCGCGTGCCCTCTACCGCCGCCCGGAGATCCTGTTTCTGGATGAGGCGACGAGTGCGCTCGACGAGCCGACCGAGGCGGTGATCGCCGCCGCGCTTCGCGACCTGAAGATGACGCGGGTCATCGTCGCCCACCGCCCGGCGACCGTGGCCCATGCCGATCTGCGCTACGACTTTTCCGCCGACGCGCCGCGGGTTTCGGCGCAGGCGACGGAGACCGCCGGTTGAGGAGCCTTACGCCACACGCCCCCTTGCGGATCGCCCCGCGCCCGTGCTCAGAGCCCCGCAGGATCAAGGAGAGACGGTGATGAACTCGGTCAAGGAACGTCTGGAAGCGCTCGGCCTGAAGCTGCCGAAGGCGGCGGCCCCGGTCGCGAACTACGTGCCCTATATCCGCACCGGCAACCTCGTCGTGATCTCCGGCCAGATCTGCTTCGGCCCGGACGGCACCCTGGACCCTGCCCACAAGGGCAAGCTCGGCGCCGAGGTTTCGGCCGAGCAGGGCATCGCGGCGGCCCGGCTCTGCGCGCTCAACGTGCTGGCCCAGGTCCAGGCGGCGGTGGGCGACCTCGACCACGGCGTCGTGCAATGCGTGCGGCTCGGCGGCTTCATCAACGCGGTGCCGAGTTTTTCGGGTCTTGCCCCGATCATGAACGGCGCCTCGGACCTGATGGTCGAGATTTTGGGCGACCGCGGCCGCCATGCCCGCTCGACGGTGGGTGTGGCCGAGCTTCCCCTCGACGCCGCCGTCGAGGTCGAGGCGATGTTCGAGGTCGCGTGAGCGGGGGGCTGGAGCGAGCGCCGGACTGGCTCATCGCCCGTCCGATCGCCCATCGCGGCCTGCACGACCGCGCCGCCGGCATCCCCGAGAACACCCTGGCCGCAGCCGAGGCGGCGGTGGCGGGCGGCTACGCCATCGAGTGCGACGTGCAGCTCAGCGCCGACGGCGAGGCGATGGTGTTCCACGACGAGGCGCTCGGGCGCCTCACCGGCGTCTCCGAGCCGGTGGAATCCCGCACGGCCGCCGAACTCGGCACGCTGACCGTGGCCGGCTCGGGGGAGCGCATCCCGACCCTGCCGGACTTCCTGGCGCGGGTCGCGGGCCGCGTCCCGGTCATCGTCGAGATCAAGTCGCGCTTCGACGGCGACCGGCGGCTCACCCGCCGCACCGCCGAGATCGTTGCCGGGCTCGACGCGCCGGTGGCGCTGAAATCCTTCGATCCGGGCATCGTCGCGACGCTCGCCGAGATCGCGCCGAACCTGCCCCGCGGCATCGTCGCGGAGGCGAGCCAGGACGATCCGCACTACGCCCTGCTGGCGTCGTCCGTGCGGGCCGAATTGTCGGGCCTGCTCCACCTGCATGTGAGCCGGCCGCACTTCCTGTCCTGGCGCGTCGGCGACCTGCCGGGCCCGGTCCCCTATCTCTGCCGCCGGCTCGGGAACATGCCGGTGATGACCTGGACGGTGCGCACCGAGGCGCAGCGGGTGCTGGCCCGCGAGCACGCCGACCAGATGGTCTTCGAGGGTTTTCGTCCGTAACGGGCTCCCAAAGGGCAAGCCCTTTGGCAGGTGCAGGGCAGAGCCCTGCCTCTTCAGGCGGCGCGCACGGTGTCGAGGAAGCGGGAGACCTCCGCGCCGAGATACTCGGACTGGCGCGACAGCTCGGTCGCGGAGGCGAGCACCTGCGCCGCCGCCGCCCCGGTCTCCTCCGCCGTGCCGGCCACCTCCGCGATGGTGCGCGTGACCGATCCGGTCCCGCTCGCGGCCTGGGCGACGTTGCGCACGATTTCCTGCGTCGCCGCGCCCTGCTCCTCGACCGCCGCGGCGATGCCGGTGGCGACGCCGCTGATCTCGCGGATGCGGCCCGAGATGCCGTCGATGGCCCGAACCGCCTGCCCCGTCGCGCCCTGGATGCGGCCGATCTGCCCGGTGATCTCCTCCGTCGCCCGCGCGGTCTGGTTGGCGAGTTCCTTGACCTCGGCGGCGACCACCGCGAAGCCGCGGCCGGCCTCGCCCGCACGGGCCGCCTCGATGGTGGCGTTGAGCGCCAACAGGTTGGTCTGGCCGGCGATGGTCGCGATCATCGCGACCACGTCGCCGATCCGCGCGGCGGCGTCCGAGAGGTCGCGCACGAGGGCCGCCGTTTCGCCGGCCTCGGCCACGGCGGCCTGCGCCAACGTCGCCGAGCCATCGACCTGCCGGCCGATCTCCTGCACCGAGGCGCCGAGTTCCTCGGCCGCGGCGGCCACCGTGCCGACATTGGCAGCCGCCTCCCCCGCCGCCGCGGCCACCGTGCCGGACTGGTCGGCGGTCCGGGTGGCGTTGGCGGTCATGGCCCCGGCGGTCGCTTGAAGCTCGGTCGCAGCGGCGGTCACGCCCGCGACGATGCCGCCGACCGCGCGCTGGAAGTCGTCGGCCAGGGTACGCGCGGCGGCCCGGCGCTGCGCCTCGGCGCCGGCGCGGGCGGCCTGCGTCTCCTCTTCGAGGACGCGGGTGCGGATCAGGTTGTCCTTGAACACCTGCACCGCCGCGGCCATGGCGCCGATCTCGTCACCGCGCCCCCGCCCCGGCACGGCCACCGCCGCGTCGCCGCCCGCGAGCGCACCCATCGCACCGGTCATCCGCGTGATCGGCCGCGAGATCCCGAACCAGCCGAACAGGGCGGCGGCGAGTGCCGAGAGCAGCGTCACGGCCATGGCGACCCAGGCGGCGGCCGTGGCGGAGGCCGCGCTTCCGACAGCGCCCTCGACGCTCTGCTTGGCGCCCCGCTTGTTGAGGGTGAGGTTCTCCTGAAGCGCCTTGGTCGCGGATTGCGCGAGGCCCAAGGCCTCGGGCCCGGTGAGGAGGGCCAGCGCCTCGGCTTGGCGCCCCTCCCGCATCAGGGCGACGATCGCCTCGACCCGCCCCGTATAGGTCGTCCAGGTCGAGGCGAAGCGCTCGTACAGGGCCCGTTCCTCGGGGGAGGCGATCATCGGCTCGTAGGCGCGGCGCAGAGCTTCGAGGGCCGCCTGGCTCGCCCGAACGCTCTTCTCGTTCTCGGCGAGCACGGCGCCGGTCGGCGAGGCGGCGACGTAGCGGTAGGTCTTCACCCGCTCGTCCCGCGTCGCGGTGCTGATGTCGCCGAGCAGCCCGACCGAGGGCAGCCAATTGTCGGCGATGTCACGGACTTCGTGATCGATGGCCGCCAGTTTGACGACGCTGATCCCCCCCTGAACCGCGGCAACCACGGCCAACAGGCTGAACGAGCCCGCCAGGGCAGTCTTGAGGGACATGCGCATCATGAATCCGGGGGTAGGTTGTACGCTCAGGGCGCCACCTTGCCGCAGATTACTTAAGGTTCTCTCGATTTCTGCAGGAAAGTGCATGCGGCGGCCTGCACCGCAGGCTCGAACATGCAGGGTGCCGGATCACGACTGCGTGTGGAGCAATGCCGTCTCCGGCCAACTCCTCCGGTGTCACCTTCCCTCGTCATCCGGAGGCCGCACGGCGGAACCCGGGATCCATTCGTGATGCGACACCGAAGCATGGCGTCGGGGTCAATCGTGGATTCCGGGTTCGCTTGTCAGCGCCCCGGAATGACGGGGATGGGGGCTGAACCGAACCCATCAACCGGACACCGTACGAGCCGGAGGATGTCACGCGCCGACATGCTCCGGCCTCCTTGCCTTCGCCCGAAGCGTTACCGGCTGCCCTCCGGCCGCTCCGGCGAGCTCTTCTTCTCGGTCGCGGCCTCGGGCTGTTTCACGAATTCCGCGAGGTAGCTCTTCCACAAGCTGGCGAATCGCAGCGACTGGTGGCCGTGCGTGTCCGGCGAGGTCGGGACCAGCACGAAGCGACCGTCCTTCACCCGCGCGATCGCCGCGTTCATCACGTCGAGCTGGGGCGGGTTCAGCTCGTCGTCGGCGAAGTTCACCGCCAGCACCTTCGCCGTGATCTTTTCGAGGTCCGGCGACGGGTCGTAATCGTAGGAGGAATCGAACCAGTACAGCCAGTCGTTGGCGTCGGCCTTGTTCTCGTAGCCGGCGATCATCTTGTCGTAGGCCGTGTCGGCCGCGGCGCGGGTCGGGGCCTGCTTCTGCAGGCCGAGCACGCTCTCGGTCATGATGTTGAAGATCGGCAGGATACGGCCGAAGCTGCGGGGCTGCGCGGTGTACTCGCCGCCCTTCCAGTCGGGATCGGTGCGGATGCCCTCGATCAAGAGGCGCCGCCACAGGGCGTTGCGCCCGCTCACCGGGATCGGCTGGCTCGCCACCGTCATCAGCAGGTCCATGCTGCCGGGATAGCGCTCGCCCCACATCCAGGCCTGCATCCCACCCATGGAGGTGCCGAGCACGAGGCGCAGGTGCTTGACGCCGAGCCCCTCGGTGACGACCCGGTGCTGGCCCTCCACGACGTCGCCATAGCCGTAGCGGGGGAAATGCGCCTTGAGGCCGTCGGACGGTTTCGAGGAGCCGCCGCGGCCGAGCCCGTCGGGCAGGATCACGTACCAGCGCCCGGCATCGAGCGGCGCGCCCTCGCCGAACAGCTCCGGCCCGAGCGTCGGGATCAGGAAGCTCTTTCCGGTGCCGGTGGTGCCGTGCAGGACGAGGACGGCGTTGTCGATCTCGCCGTCCGCGCCGCGATGCGGCGTGCCCAGCGTGGTGTAGTGCAGCTTCACCTTGTCCAGGCTCTCGCCGCTGGCGAACTTGAAGTTTTCGGCGACGAAATCGCCCTCCTGCTGACCCGGATAGGCGGTAGCCGGCGCAGCGAGGACCGGGGCCGGCGGGAGGCTGGCGGCGAGCGGCGTCAGCGCCAAGGACGAGATCAGCAGAGCCGTGCGAAGCGAGCGTATCCGAGCACCCATCAAGCGTCCTCCTCGACCCATCCGAACGAGCGTTCCACCGCCCGCCCCCAGCCGGCGAACAGTGCTCGACGTTCTTCTGCCTCGATACGCGGATGCCAGCGCTTGTCCACGGCCCAGTTGTCGCGAAGATCTTCGAGGGTTTTCCAAAAACCGGTGGCAAGCCCCGCAGCGTAGGCTGCCCCCAGCGCCGTCGTCTCCGAAACCTTCGGGCGCAGGGTCGGCCGGTCGAGGATATCGGCCTGGAACTGCATCAGCAGGTCGTTGACGGTCATGCCGCCGTCGCAGCGTAGTTCGGCGATCGGACAGCCGGAATCGCGCTCCATCGCCTCCAGCACCTCGCGGGTCTGGTAGGCGGTGGCCTCCAGGCAGGCGCGGGCGATGTGACCCTTGTTGGCGTAGCGGGTCAGGCCGATGATGAGGCCGCGGGCGTCGTCGCGCCAGTGCGGGGCGTAGAGGCCGGAAAAGGCCGGCACCACGTAGACGCCGCCATTGTCCTCGACGCTGCGGGCCAGCCCCTCGATCTCGCTCGACGCGCCGATCAGCCCGAGATTGTCGCGCAGCCACTGCACCAGGGCGCCGGTGATGGCGATGGAGCCCTCCAGCGCGTAGGCGGGGGGCTGTCCGTCGAGCCGGTAGGCCACCGTCGTGACGAGCCCGGCCGAAGAGGTGACGGGCTCGGGGCCGGTATTCATCAGCGCGAAGCAGCCGGTGCCGTAGGTGTTCTTGGCCTCGCCCGCGGAAAAGCAGGTCTGCCCGAACAGCGCCGCCTGCTGGTCGCCCAGAATGCCGCCGAGCGGCACGCCGGGAAACGGATCGCGGGCCTCGCCCAGTACGGCGCTGGAGGAGACGATGCGCGGCAGCACCGCCCGCGGGATGCGGAACACGCCGAGCATCGCCTCGTCCCAGTCGAGGGTCGCGAGCGACATGAGCTGCGTGCGGCTGGCATTGGTCACGTCGGTGACGTGAAGCCCGCCATCCGGGCCGCCGGTGAGGTTCCAGACGAGCCAGGAATCGATGGTGCCGAACAAGGCGCGGCCGTCCTCGGCCTTCGCCCGCGCCCCGTCCACGTGGTCGAGCAGCCACGCGAGCTTGGAGGCGGAGAAGTAGCTCGCCAGCGGCAGGCCGGTGCTGGCGCGGAAGCGGTCGCGCCCGCCATCGCGGGCGAGCGCGGCGACGGACCGGTCGGTGCGGGTGTCCTGCCAGACGATGGCATCGTGCAACGGCTCGCCGGTCTGCCGGTCCCAGAGCACGGCGGTCTCGCGCTGGTTGGTGATGCCGATGGCGGCGAGATCCCCCGGCGCCAGCCCGGCCCGGGCCAGCCCTTCGCGCATCACCGCGTGGGTGTTGCGCCAGATTTCCCTCGGGTCGTGCTCGACCCAACCGGGACGGGGAAAGATCTGCTCGTGCTCGCGCTGGGCCTGCGCCAGGATCGTTCCCCGGCGGTCGAACACGATGAAGCGCGTGCTCGTGGTGCCCTGGTCGATCGCCCCGACCGCATCCGGCATGGCCACTCTCCCGGCGTCTTCCGCGTCCGGGATTTTTCGACCCCGGCTCGGCCCCGATCCTACACGAGGCGGCGTGGGCCGGAACCGGTCACCCGGCTTGCGCGCGCTCCAACTGGGCCGGTGTGTTCTGCGCCTCCATCTGCCGGGCCATGTCGGCGGCACTCATCCCCGAAGCGTCGCGCCGGGACGGGTCTGCGCCTTGGGCGAGCAGCAGATCGACGATCTCGGTGCGGTCGAACATCGCCGCCACCATCAGCGCGGTGCGGCTGCCGTCGCCGACCCCATCGACCTGCGCGCCGTGCTCCAGGAGCAGCCGGACGATGTCCGCATCGCCCTTGAAGGCGGCGCCGGCGAGTGGGGTCTGGCCGCGGTCGTTGGCGAGTTCGGGATCGCCCCCGGCCTCCAGGATCACGCGGGCCGTCGCCGCCTGGCCGTTATAGGCGGCCAGCATCAGCAGGCTGTCGCCCTTGTCGTTGCGAAGGTTCGCCGGCAGCCCTTGCCCGAACAGCTCGGCCAGTTCGTCGGCATGGCCCATCCGGGCGTACTGGAAGAGGCGAGCCGCGAAGGCGAGGGTCTCGTCGTCGAGGGCGGGGCGGTCAGCGTTCGGATCGGCCTGCATCGGAATCTTTTTGAGGCTTCGTGACGGGTTGGGCCCGTGCATGTGGCGTTTCCAAGGGCTTCGTCCAGTCAGGCGGCCTCGCGATCGTTCGGACGGGATCGAGCCGCGGCGCGCACGGCCATCGCCTCCTCCCGCTCATGCCCCCTCCCCCAGAACGCCGCGACCGTTGGGCCCATTCGTGTCAGCGGATCGCGCAGCCAAGCCAGAATCTCGTGGGGCCAGACCCGCCGGCCCATCTGCGTGTACCAGCGCATAGCGTGGCGCAGGCGGGGATCGCGGTTCAGGTAGGTGCGCGCCAGCGCCTTCGGGCGGGCCTGGAGGATCACCTCGATCAGCTTGAACCAGAGCAGCACCCGCCAGGGCGGCATGTGGCGGGTGGCGAGCACCTGATGCTTGTAGTCCCACCGCCGCCGGTCGAGCTGGATCACCCGGCGCTCCTCGGCAAGCCGGAAGTAGGGCGTCCAGCGGTGCGGCGTGACGTAGAGCATCTGGATCTGGTCGGGATCGTAGGCGAGGAGCTGCCGCAGGCCGCGCCAGTAGTCGCGGTCGCGCTCCTCCTCGAATCCTACCACCCAGGTCGCCATGGAGAGGATGCCGTTCGCCCGCAGGAGGCGGATCGCCTCACGGTCGGTCGTCGTGGTGGCGCCCTTGCGGATCAGGTCGAGGGTGGCCGTATCGGTGCTCTCGAGGCCGAGCAGGAAGCGCTCCCATCCCGCCCGCTTGTAGAGCGGCAGGATGTCGGCATCGCGGACGATGTCGTCCGCCCGCGTCGAGCCGACCAGGATGAGATCGACGTTCTCGGCAATCAGCGCCTCAAGGAAAGTGCGCCAGACCTTCTTCGAGACGGTGGGATTCTCGTCGGCGAAGTTGATCACCCGCACGCCGTGCTCCCGGTGGAGCCGGGCGAGTTCGGCGGCGAAGCGGACGGGATCGCGGTGGCGCCAGCGGGTCCAGAAGCCGCGCTGGCCGCAATAGGTGCAGGGATGCGGGCAGCCGCGGGAGAACTGGACGACGACCGCACGCAGGCCGCCCCAGTAGCTGTAACGGGCGTGGTCGATCAGCTCCCAGCCGATCCGGTAGGCGTCGAGATCGCGGATCAGCGGGGCCGGCGGCGTCTCCCGGACCGTCTTGCCGTCGCGGTAGGCGAGGCCGGGCACGTCGTCGAGCGGCCGTCCTGCCGCGAGCGCCGCCATGAGCCGCCGGGCGGTCTCCTCGCCCTCCCCGCGCACGATGGCGGCGACGTGGGGCTCGGCTTCCAAGATCTCGCGCCCGTGATAGGTCGGGAAGACGCCGCCGTAGACGATCGTCACGCTCGGCATCGCAGCGGCCACCCTCAACGACACCTCTGCGATGACCGGGTGCCCCGAAGTCGAGCCCGAATGGCCGAACAGGACCGCCTCGGGCGCTCGCGCCACGATCTCCCGGACGAGGTCCGGCAACGGCACAGGCCCGAACTCGGCATCGATGAGCGAGACGGCGTGGCCGTCGTCGATCAGCGGGCCGCCGATGGCGAGCAGACCCAATGGCGGCAGATGATCGTCGGGGATTCGGCTGCCGATCGCCGGGTGGGGCACGTTGACGAGCAGAATCTTCATCGCGTGCTCCAGACATGAGCGAGGGTTCGCAGAACCGGACGAATCCTGCGTCGAGACCGGGCCGGACGGCCGGGCCGTGGTTGTGACGGTTCAGGCGGCCCGCGGTACCGCGGGCGGGTTCAGCCCGCCGAACCGGCGGTCGCGGGCGGTGAAGTCGGACACCGCCGCGGCGAGGTCGGTGGCGCCGAAATCGGGCCACATCCGGTCGGTGAAGTGCAGTTCGGCGTAGGCGGCCTCCCAGAGGAGGAAGTCGGAGAGCCGCTTCTCGCCCCCCGTCCGAATCAGGAGATCGACGTCCCCGTCCGCTCCCAGGGCCTCGCTCAGGCCCTCGCGGCTGAGGCCCGCCGGCCCGAGCCGGGCGGCGGCGGCGAGGATCGCGTCGCGCGAGGAGTAATCGACGGCGATGCGCAGGTGCAGCCGGTCACCCGTGGCGGTCGCGGCCTCGGCCCGCGCGATCGCCTCCGGGATGCCGGGCGGCAGGCGGTCGCGGCGGCCGATGACCGTGAGGCGGGTGCCGCTGCGGGCGAGCCGGTCGGTCTCGCCGCGCAGATAGGCCCGCAACAGCCGCATCAGCCCGCCGACCTCCTCGGCCGGGCGGCGCCAGTTGTCGCTGGAGAAGGCGTAGAGCGTCAGCGTGCCGATGCCGAGCGCGGGAGCGGCCTCCGCCACGCGCTGGATCGTCTTGACGCCCGCCCGGTGGCCCGCACCCCGAGGTAGGCCGCGGGCGCTCGCCCAGCGGCCGTTGCCGTCCATGATGATCGCCGCGTGAAGACCTGATCTGCGATCGAGAGGGCTTTGCATCGTAAAGTCTCCGGGCGAAGTGCGAGACACGCGGGGGACGCGGCGTTCGGTGGAATGTCGGGAGTGGTCGTCAGACCGGTTCGGCGAGGCCGGAACGGTCCTGGGCGGCGGGCCGGTCCTCGGCAGCCTGGGACCGGCCAGCGGCATTCTGTGGCTTGCCCGCGGCTTGTGCGGCGTCGCGCACCACCTGCTCCAGCACCCCGAGATAATCGAGGAAGCGGGAGCGCCCGGAAGGCGTCAGTCGGCAGAGGGTCTGCGGCCGGTTCTGGTCGTAGCCCTTTTCCAGGCTGACGAGGTCGGCCTCCTGCAGCACGGCGAGGTGGCGGCTGAGATTGCCGTCGGTGAGCCCGCACAGGCGCTTGAGATCGGGGAAGGCGAGACCGCGGGGATGCGAGACCAGGGAGGTCAGCACCGAGAGCCGCGCCCGCTCGTGGATGATCCGGTCGAGCCCCTCGTAGGAGAAGCGGGCGTCGCTGCGATCAGAGGTCGGCATCGGCGTCTCCGTCGGCAGATCTGTCAGTCGATCCGTCAGTCGATCCGTCACTTGGGCCCGAGTGGCGGTGGATGATGATGGCGACGAGCCCCTGCCCCACCGCGAAGGGCACGCCCATCAGCCAGGGCGAGAGGTGGCGCGTCTCGCTGGCGAGGGCCAGCACCGTGAGTCCGGCGAGCAGGTACCACGCGCCCGCCAGCGGCACGGTGCGGGGCAGGATGCGGGCGGAGGCGAACAGGCCGAGCCCGACCAGAACCTGCCACAGGCCCGGCAGCATCCAGAGCTGGTCCGGCGCGAAGCGGGCGAAGACGAGCCCGAGGCAGAGGCCCGCCCCACCCGCGGGTAAAAACCCTTCGATGGCGCTGAACACCATCGCGTCGGCCAGCCCCGAATGGACCCGGCGCGAGCGGCGCACCGCCTCGAAGCCGATCAGGAGGCAAGCGGTGACGGCAGCGGCGACCCAGAGGCCGAAGAAGACGACCGGCCGTGCGGTTGGGTCGTCGAGCAGCAGGGACTGGGCCCCCGCGACGACGAGGGCGAGCGCGCCGGTCGCGGCGAGCGTCGCCGCGCCGAGGCCGCGGAAGGCCGTGTCCCGCGCGATCTGCATCCGGATCGCGACGATGTCGGCCAGCGCCCTGTCGAGGTCGCCGTGGGTGTCACGCATGGGGTTCGTCTTCCCGCGTCGAGGCGCGCTTTGCATTGCAAAGTACACGCGGGTGCAGAGCCGTCAAGCGGCATTCGTTCGGATGAGCGCGATGAGGACGGTGGCGGCCGGAGTGGGGATGAAACGAAGCCGCCGCGCCGATGATCAAATCGGCAGACAGGTGTCGAGGAGGAGCCTCACGCGTCCGCGTTACCCTCGAACAACCGGATGATCTCCTCCCGGTGCATCGTGTCGAAATCGTCCGGTACCAGATCCGTCCGGCGAGGAATCCGATAGGTCGCGTGCGCGGCAGATCCGCCTCAGCCGCGCGGAGGATGACCGTTTTCACGGCGGTCTCCCTGCGATGAGAACGCACGGAAGCCAGTCCGGGCCCGAAACGGCCGCAAGCCGGGACAATCTCGGACCGTTCGGACTCTTCCGGAGATCGCCCGACGGGCCCATATTGTCGCCATGCCCGCACCCAAGAATCCGCGCGTGAGCCCGGCCCAAGCACCCGCCAAGGCGACGGCCAAAGCACCGGTCAAGGCGACCTCGAAGACGACGGCGAAGGCCGACCGGCCCGAGCTGATGCCGCTCGACGAGCATCTCGCCGCGCTGCTCAATCCGGCGCTCAACCGCAACCGTCTGAAGGCGGCCGAGCCCGTGCCGGAACCGCCCCGGAAGGGACGCGGACAGAAGGGTGAGGCGAAGGCCTACAAGAAGATCGCGAAGGACGGTTTCGCCGAGGCGCCGCAGGCGGGCTTCGCCATCGGCGACGCGGCCGACGTCGATCCGCGGCTGGCCCTGGCGCTCGGCCTCGTGCCGCCCGATGACGGCCCGGCACCGGAAACCGCGCCCGAAGCGGAGGCGCCCTCGCTCGCCACCGAGGGCGTCTCGGCCACCGTCGAGGCGCTGGAGCGGCTGCTCGTCGAGGGCAACCCGCTGTTCAAGAACGGCGAGGCCTGGGTGCCGCACCGCCCGGAGCGGCCGGCGAAATCGGAGGGCGGCGTGACGTTCACGCTGAAATCCGAGTTCACCCCCGCTGGCGACCAGCCGACCGCCATCGCCGCCCTGGTCGAGGGTGTCAGGACCGCCGAGCGCGATCAGGTGCTGCTCGGCGTCACGGGTTCGGGCAAGACCTTCACGATGGCCAAGGTCATCGAGGAAACGCAGCGCCCCGCCCTGATCCTGGCGCCGAACAAGACGCTCGCCGCGCAGCTCTACGGCGAGTTCAAGAGCTTCTTTCCCGACAACGCGGTCGAGTACTTTGTCTCGTACTACGACTATTACCAGCCCGAGGCCTACGTCCCCCGGTCCGACACCTTCATCGAGAAGGAAAGCTCGATCAACGAGCAGATCGACCGGATGCGCCACTCCGCCACCCGCGCCCTGCTGGAGCGGGACGACGTCATCATCGTCGCCTCGGTCTCGTGCATCTACGGTATCGGCTCGGTCGAGACCTACACGGCGATGTCGTTCACCGTCACCCTCGGTGAGCGCATCGAGCAGCGCCAGCTCATCGCCGACCTCGTGGCGCTGCAGTACAAGCGCATCCAGTCGGACTTCGCCCGCGGCACCTTCCGGGTGCGCGGCGACGTGATCGAGCTGTGGCCGGCCCACTTGGAGGATCGCGGCTGGCGCATCGGCCTGTTCGGCGACGAGGTGGAATCCATCGTCGAGTTCGATCCGCTGACCGGCAAGAAGCTCAACGAGCTGAAGTTCGTGAAGGTCTACGCGAACTCGCACTACGTCACGCCGCGCCCCACCCTGCAGCAGGCGATCAAGGGCATCAAGACCGAGCTGAAGAGCCGCGTCGAGGAGCTGACCCGGATGGGCCGCCTCATCGAGGCGCAGCGGCTGGAGCAGCGCTGCACCTTCGACATCGAGATGATCGAGGCCACCGGCGCCTGCAACGGCATCGAGAACTATTCGCGCTACCTCACCGGCCGCAAGCCCGGTGAGCCGCCGCCGACGCTGTTCGAGTACCTGCCCGACAACGCCCTCGTCTTCACCGACGAGAGCCACGTCACGGTTCCGCAGATCGGCGGCATGTACAAGGGCGACTTCCGCCGCAAGGCGACGCTGGCCGAGTACGGCTTCCGCCTGCCCTCCTGCCTCGACAACCGCCCCCTGCGGTTCGAGGAATGGGACGCGATGCGCCCGCAATCGGTCCACGTCTCGGCGACCCCGGCCAAGTGGGAGATGGAGCGCACGGCCGGCGTCTTCGCCGAGCAGGTGATCCGCCCCACCGGCCTCGTCGATCCGGTGATCGAGATCCGCCCGGCCCGCTCCCAGGTCGATGACCTGCTGGGCGAGGTCCGCGAGGTCGCCCAGGCCGGCTACCGCACCTTGGTGACGACGCTGACCAAGCGCATGGCCGAGGATCTCACCGAGTACCTGCACGAGAACTCGGTGCGAGTGCGCTACATGCACTCCGACATCGACACCCTGGAGCGCATCGAGATTATTCGCGATTTGAGGTTGGGTGCCTTCGATGTTCTCATCGGCATCAACCTCCTGCGCGAGGGACTCGACATCCCCGAATGCGCGCTGGTGGCCATCTTGGACGCCGACAAGGAAGGCTTCCTGCGCTCCGAAACCTCGCTGATCCAGACCATCGGCCGCGCGGCCCGCAACGCGGATGCCCGCTGCATCCTCTACGCCGACAACATCACCGGCTCGATGGAGCGGGCGATGGCCGAGACCGAGCGGCGGCGCCAGAAGCAGCTCGCCTACAACGAGGAGCACGGCATCACGCCGCAATCGGTCAAGCGCGGCATCAGCGACATCCTCGAGAGCGTGTACGAGCGCGACCACGTCCGCGTCGATACGGGGCTGGCCAAGGACGCGATCACCGTCGGCCACAACCTCAAGGCGGTCATGGCCGACCTCGAGAAGCGGATGCGCGCGGCGGCCGCCGATCTCGACTTCGAGGAGGCGGCGCGGCTTCGCGACGAGCTCAAGCGCCTCCAGGCGACCGAACTCATGGTCTCCGACGATCCCATGGCCCGGCAGGGCGACATCGAGCGCGAGGCCGGCCGGTACGGGCAGAAGGGCAGCCGCATCTCGAAGCCCACCCTCGACAATATGGGCCCGGGCACCGACCGCGAGCTGCCGGCCGACGCCGTACCCTGGCAGGAGCGGCCCAAGGCGCGCTCGACGCAAGGACTCGGCGGCCAGAAGCCCCGCTACAAGGGCGGCGGCGGGCGCAAGCGGGGCTGAGGCGCCCGAACGCGGAACCTCGGCCGTCGCCTGCGATTGGCTCTTCAGATCCTGCCACCGCCGGGCGGCTCGGCTGCGAGGCCGCCCGGCGGCGCCAAGCGTAATGGCGCAAAGCGTGATGGAGCCGACCGATGCGATCCCCCTCTCCCCTCAGTCGCGCCGCTCTGGGTGCTCTCCTCGGCAGCCTGATCCTGTCGGTGCCGGTGCAGGCCCAGAGCGCGGCCAACCCCAACGATCAGCCCACCGCCGGCACCCTGCCCTCCGGCACCGATACGGTGCGCGGCAACGATCGCTCCGCTGAGCGGCCGACCGGCGAGGTCTCGCCCCCGAGCGCAATCCGCTCCTCGACCGCGGTGGTGCCGGAGGGCAAGAGCGGAAAGACCGTGCGCACCAATCCCTCCGATCACCTCTCGAAGCCGTTCCGCTCGAACCACGAGAACTGATCCGCAACCCCACGCCTGCGTTCGCCGTTGGACCGGCACGGCCGCTGCAACGGGCGTGAATGGTAGCGTGAACCGGCGGGAGGAAACGCATGGGGCTGCTCGATCAGGTCATCGGCGGAGTCGTCGGACAGGTTTTGGGGGGCGGGCGCGGCGGGGCGCTGGCCTCGCCGGTGGTGAAGGCGCTCCTCATGCTGCTGCTCGCCAAGGGCGGGGGTGGGCTCGGCGATATCTTCGGCCGCGGTTCGCCGGGATCCGACGGCCGATCCTTCCCCGGACCCGGCTCCGACGACGGCGATCTCGGCGGGTTCAACCAGGGCCGCCGCAGCGGGCCACCGGCTCAGGGGAGCGAGGCCGGCAACGACCTCGGCGGCGATTTCGGCGACCTCGCCGGCATGCTCGACGGCCCCGGCGACGGCCATTCCGGGCACCGTTCGCCCGGCGGAGGCCCCTATGCCGGGCTCGACCGTGAGCCGGATGACGGCAGCGGCGCGGCCTCCCACGGACTCGACGGCCTGATCCAGGGCTTCGAGCGCAGCGGCCTCGGCGACGTGATCGGCTCGTGGATCGGCCACGGCCCCAACCGCGAGATCGCGCCGAACCGCCTCGCTGAGGCGCTGGGTCCGAACACCCTCGACAGCTTGAGCCGCGAGACCGGCCTGCCGCGCGAGGATCTGCTCGGGCAGCTCGCCCAGGCCCTGCCCGGTGTGATCGACGCGCTGACGCCCCAGGGCCGGGCGCCGAGCCGTGAGGAACGCGGCGGCTGGTGAGCCTGGATTGAGGATTCCGCCATGGCCTACGAGCTGCATTACTGGCCGATGATCCCCGGCCGCGGCGAGTTCGTGCGGCTCGCCCTCGAAGCGGCCGGGGCGGATTACGTCGATGTCGCCCGCCAGCCCGAGGCGGAGGGCGGCGGCATCGCGGCGATGATGGACCGCCTGGAGGACGAGCCGGTCCGCCCGCCCTTCGCCCCGCCCTTCCTCAAGGACGGCGACCGCGTGATCGGACAGACCGCGGCGATCCTACTCTATCTCGGGCCGCGCCTCGGCCTCGTCGGGGCGGACGAGGCCGACCGGATCTGGACGCACCAGATCCAGCTCACGATCGCCGACATGGTGGCGGAGGCGCACGACACCCATCACCCGGTCGGCGTCGGCCTGTATTACGAGGATCAGCGACCCGAGGCGCGCCGCCGCGCAGAGGATTTTTGCAAGAACCGCATCCCGAAATTCCTGAACTGGTTCGAGCGCGTGCTCGCCGGCAACCCGGTGGGGCCGGAGCATCTGGTCGGCGGTGCAATGAGCTATGCCGACACGTCGCTGTTCCAGCTCGTGGCGGGCCTGCGCTACGCCTTTCCAAGGGCTGCGGCCCGGGCGCTGGCGCAGACGCCGGGCATCGTCGCCCACGTGGAGCGAATCGGGCAGCTGCCGCGGATCGCGGCCTATCGTGCAAGCGAGCGGTGCCTTCCCTTCAACGAAGCCGGCATCTTCCGGCGCTATCCGGAACTCGATGTCGGCTGACGAACCGCCGCGCGCGGGTTAACCTTTGACATTGTCGTGAAGACTGTTTCTCAGCCAAACGGTCGCGCTTGTGACGCCTGACGGCGTGCTACACCTACCCGCGTGAGCATGCCCGAGACTCCCCCCATCACCGAGGAACCGAGCGCCGAATCGGCGCGCTTTCGGATCGTGGAGCCGTTGCGGGCGGCGCAGGACCAACTCGCCCGGGTGCAGGATGCCGCCGGGATCGGTGTCTTCACCCTCGACCTGCGCGCGGGCGTGCTGCATCCGAGCCCCGCCTTCTGCCGCCTGCACGGCCTGGAAGTGTGTGAGCGATACGCGCTGGCCGCGTTCGCCGAGCGCTTCCCGGAGGAGGATCCGGCAATCCTCTCGGGTGCCTCGTCCAAGGAGGCGGTCTACCGCGTCCGCGATCCCCGAACCGGGGCCCCTCGCTGGATCGCCCGCACCCTCGAGATCGAGCGCGATGCGGACGGCGCGGCCCTGCGGCTCGCGGGCGTGGTGCGGGACGTGACCGAGCAGCGGGCCCAGGGCACGGCGTTGGCCGAGAGTGAGCAGCACTACCGCACGCTGTTCGAGCAGATGGATGAGGGCTACGCCGTCATCGAGTTCATCGACGGCCCGCACGGCCCCTTGAGCGACTACGTCCACGTCACCGCCAACCGTGCCTACGCCCAGCATTCCGGCATCGAGAACGTGGAGGGAAGACGCCTGCGCGAGATCGTCGGCGACGAGGCCGACGGTTGGCTCGCGCTCTACGGCGACGTCCTGCGCACCGGCCGGCCGATTCGCTTCCAGCGCGAGCTGGTCGCCACCGGGCGCTACCTCGAACTTGCCGCCTTCCGCATCGAGCCGCCGTCGCGCCGGCAGGTCGCGGTGCTGTTCCAGGACATCACGGCCCGGCGGCGCGTGGAGCACCTGCTCCATTCCAAGGCTGCCGACCTGGAAGCGGAAGTGGTGGCGCAAAGGCGCGACCGCGACCGCGTCTGGACGCTCTCACCGGTCCTCAAGGTCGTGGCCACCCCCGACGGGCGGATCGGCGCGGTGAACCCCTCGTGGAGCCGAACGCTGGGCTGGTCGCGGGCCGAGACGGTGGGCCGCCACGTGCCCGACTTCTTCGCGCCCGAGGAGCGGGCGGCGGCCGAGGCGGCGCTGGAACGGCTCGCGGCCGGCGCCTCGACCGACCTTGAGCTGACCTGCCTGACCAAGGACGGCGGCACCTGCCGGGTGCTCTGGACCATCGTGCCCGCCGACGGCCTGCTCTACGGCTTCGGCCGCGACATCACCGAGCAGCGGCATGCCGAGGACGCCCTGCGCCAGTCGCAGAAGCTGGAGGCGGTGGGCCAGCTCACCGGGGGCGTGGCCCACGACTTCAACAACCTGCTCACCATCATCCGCTCCTCGGTGGAGTTCCTGCGCCGGCCCGACCTCGCGCCCGAGCGCAAGCGCCGCTACCTCGACGCGGTCTCCGACACCGTGGACCGGGCGGCGAAGCTGACGGGCCAGCTCCTCGCCTTCGCCCGTCGGCAGGCGCTCAAGCCCGAGACCTTCGATGTCGGCGAACGGTTGCGCAGCATCTCGGAGATGCTCGATTCGGTGACCGGCGCGCGCATCCGCGTGGTGACCGACCTACCCGGCGCCCCCTGTTACGTCCGCGCCGATGCGAGCCAGTTCGAGACGGCTTTGGTCAACATGGCGGTCAACGCCCGCGACGCCATGGACGGCGAGGGACGCCTGACCCTGCGCCTCGACGGCGCCGTACCGATGCCGCCGATCCGCGGCCATGCCGGCTCGACGGGTCCCTTCGTCGCGGTCTCAGTCGTCGACACCGGCACCGGGATCGCCGTCGCCGACCTCTCCCGCATCTTCGAGCCGTTCTTCACCACCAAGGAGGTCGGCCGCGGCACGGGGCTCGGCCTCTCCCAGGTGATCGGCTTTGCCAAGCAATCGGGCGGGGATGTGGACGTGTGGAGCCGCGCGGGCGAGGGCACCACCTTCACCCTCTACCTGCCCGAGGTCGTTGCCCCCCTCGAGGCCCCCGCCCCCGCCCGGCCGAGGCCGGATGCGGATGCCGAGGCGCATCTGCGGATCCTCGTGGTCGAGGACAACCTCGAAGTCGGTCGCTTCTGCACCCAGATCCTGGAGGAACTCGGCCACCAGCCGGTCTGGGCAGAGAACGCCGAGGCGGCCCTGGTCGAGCTGGAACGCACCGAGACGCCGTTCGAGGCGGTGTTTTCCGA
The DNA here is from genome assembly GCF_022829505.1 of Methylobacterium sp. J-043. NCBI lineage: Bacteria > Pseudomonadati > Pseudomonadota > Alphaproteobacteria > Hyphomicrobiales > Methylobacteriaceae > Methylobacterium > Methylobacterium sp. J-043. The sequence goes on from NZ_JAKSYB010000075.1 coordinate 236,820, forward strand.
CGTCGTGATGCCCGGCATGGGCGGCATCGCGCTGGCCCGCATCCTGCGCGAGCGTTTTCCGGACCTGCCGGTGGTCCTCACCTCGGGCTACAGCCACGTCCTGGCGCAGGACGACGCACATGGGTTCGAATTGCTGCGCAAGCCCTATTCGGCGGAGGAGCTGGGGCGGGTGCTCAAGGAGATGGCGGGGCGGCGGGTGAAGCGGGAAACGGTGTCGGGATAAGGCGCCGTTCGTGATGGGGCGTCTGCCACGCCCCTGCGAGCGGGTGGGCCGCCGAAACGCAAGAAGGCCCGCCTTTCGGCCGGCCTTCCTTCTCTCATGCCGCCCGGCCACCGACCGGGCGACGTCGGAACGTCCCGAAAACTACGGCTGACCGGCGGGCTTGTTGGCGGCGGGCGGGTTGGTCGGCGCCGTGGTCTGTCCTGCGGCCGGCGGGGTGGCGGGCGGCGTCGCGGGGGCGGTGGTCGTGGTGTTGGCCGGAGGCGTGGTCGTGCCCGTGGTGTCCTTCTTCTCGTCCTTGCAGGCCGCGAGGCCGAGAGCGAGCAGGCCGAGAACCGGGATCAGCTTGATGGCGCGCATGTGTTCCTCCGTGTCGTTAAGCTCTCGGAAGCGCTGCCGCGGACGGCCGGCGCAGCGGAAGAGCGGAAACGGGCTTTGCCGTGCTGTGGCAAAGCTGAGAACGCAGTGCGGCCCCAAACCGTTCAACATTCGCGTGAGTGGTGACCTGAAGAACGGGGGATGAGCGCCGAATTTCAGCGAAAGATAAGCGGGATGAAATCGGTGCCCCCGCCGTTCGGACCTTACCGGACCGGCAAGACTTGGCTGGCTGGCAGCGTTTGGCAGGTTTCGCAGAAAAAGGTCGAGCGCCCGCCCTGCACGATCCGGCCGACGCGGCCCGTGCAGCCCTTGGTCGGGCAGGCATGGCCCACCCGGTCGTAGACGCGGAAGCCGTGCTGGAAGGCGCCGCGCTCCCCGTCCGGCCGAGCGTAGTCGCGCAAGGTGGAGCCGCCGGCCGCCACCGCCTCGGTCAGCACCGCCTTGATCTCCTTGACGAGCTTCCTCGCCTTCGGTGTCGGCGCACCGTCGGGCTTGGCCAGCGCACCCGCCGGCAGGGCCGGGTGGAGGCCCGAGCGGTGCAGCGCCTCGCAGACATAGATGTTGCCCAGGCCCGCGATCAGGCGCTGGTCGAGGAGTGCGGCCTTCAGCGGCGTGATCTTTTTGGCGAACAGGCGCGCGAGCACGGGTGCGTCGAGGGCGTCGGAGAGCGGCTCGACGCCCATGCTGGCGAAGTGTCGGCAGGTCTCGAGGTCGCGTGTCGCCACGAGATCCATGAAGCCGAAGCGGCGGGCGTCGTTGTAGGTGACGGTGGCGCCGTTGGCGAACGCCATCACCACGTGGTCGTGCTTGGGCGTGCCGAGCGCCCCTTCGAGGTAGAAGTCGCCGGGCGAGAGGTTCGAGCCGTCGGGCAGGCGCACGTCGAAGCGCCCGCTCATGCCGAGATGCAGGATCAGGCTCTCGCCGGAATCGAGATGTGCCGTGAGGTACTTGGCCCGGCGCGCGAGGTCGAGCACCGTGGTGCCCTCCAGCCGCTCGGCGAAGCGCTCGGGGAAGGGGAAGCGCAGGTTCGGCCGGCGCAGGGTGACGCGGGCGACGCGCGCCCCGACCATCGCGGGGGCAAGCCCCCGGCGCACGGTCTCGACTTCGGGCAGTTCGGGCATGGTCGTCGGAGAGAAGCGGCGGCGGGAATGGAAGCTGTAGCGCCCTCCCCGCCCCCGGCGCGAGCCCTGCCGGCCGGTGCCGGGCGGCCACGGTGTCGCGCTGGCCCGCCGAGCCTCCCCGGGAACCGTTGCCGGGGCTCACGGCTTGCTCCCGGCCAAGGTCCTTTCGGTGCGCCTCTCGGGCCGGACCGGCCGCCCCTCCGGCGAGAGCGCGTCAGCCGGTCGTCGGAGTCAGCACGGCATGAGCGCCCACCCCTACCGGTTCGGGATCGAGGAAGAGTATTTCCTCGCCGATGCCGAGACCCGCGGCACGCCGCGTCGATCGGTCAAGCCGTTCCATCAGGCGGCCGGGGAGCGGCTGCCGGAGATCGGGCGGGAACTGCTGCAATGTCAGGTCGAGGTCTGCACGCCGCCCTCCACGGCGTTCCCGGCCGCCCACGCCGCGCTGTTGGAGCAGCGGCAGGCCTTGGCGGATCTGGGCCGCGAGCATGGGCTTCTGGTCTTTGCCGCCGGCACTCACCCCATCGCCGACTGGGCGCGGCAATTGCCGACCAAGGGCGACCGCTACCGCGGCATCCTGCGCGATGTGGGCCTCGCCGGGCGGCGCAGCCTAATCTGCGGCATGCACGTCCATGTCGAGGTCGCCGACCCCGACCGGCGCGTCGCGCTGATGGACCGGCTGCTGCCGTTCCAGCCGCTGCTGTTCGCGTTGTCGGCCTCCTCGCCGTTCTGGCAGGGCAAGCCGACGGGATTGTCCGCCTACCGCCTCAGCGCCTTCGGCGAGTTGCCCCGCACCGGCCTGCCCGATCTGATGGGCGATGCGGCGGCGTATGAGCGCTACGTGCGCATCATGACCCAGGCCGGCTCGATCCAGGATGCGAGCTTCCTGTGGTGGTCCTTACGCCCCTCGATCAAGTTCCCGACGCTCGAACTGCGCATCGCCGATTCCTGCACCCGGCTTTCCGACGCCATCGTCGTGGCGGCCCTGTTCCGCTGCCTCGTGCGGCTGGTCGAGCGCCGGCCCGACATCAATGCCGGGCTCACCGGCGTCTCGCGGGCGATCGCGGCGGAGAACCTGTGGCGGGCCCAGCGCAGTGGGATCGAGGCCGAGCTGATCGACGAGGCCTCCGAGCAGGCGTTCCCTTTCGAGGCTGCCCTCGACACGCTGCTCTCGCTGATCGCGGAGGATGCCGAGGCGCTGGGCTGCACCGAAGAGGTGGCCGACGCCCGCCGCATCCTACGCGAGGGCACCAGCGCCGACCGGCAGATCGCCGCGTTCGAGGGCACCCGCGGCGGCGACACCAGCAACCGCCAAGCCCTCGACGCGGTGGTGGATTGGCTCGCCGAGACCACCCGGGCGGGATGACCACGCGGGCGGGGTGAGGACGGTCAACTGAACAGACCGGTGAGGCTCACGAGGCTGAGACCCGCGATCAGCAGGCCCACCACGACCATCAGCACCCGCGCCGGGATCACCCTGACCAGCCCGGCGGCGATGGGTGCTGCGAACAGCCCGCCGACGACGAGGCCGGCGATGGTGGTCCAGTGGGTCAGCCCGCCGAGCAGGGTGAAGGACAACCCGCTCGCCACCGCGACGAAGAACTCCGCCGCGTTGACCGAGCCGATCGTGGTGCGCGGATCCTGGCCGCCGCCGACCAGCGTGGTCGTGACCACCGGCCCCCACCCGCCGCCGCCGATCGCATCGACGAAACCGCCGCCGAGCGCCAGCGGCACCACGGCCCGCGGCGGCTCGCGGCGCGTCTTCAGGGTGCGGAACGCCTTCGACAGGACGTAGAGCCCCATCCCAAGCAGGTAGACCGAGACGAACGGCTTGATGGTCTCGCCATCGACCGAGGTGAGGAGGTACGCGCCCGCCACCGCACCGATCACGCCGGGGATCAGCAGGCGCCGGAACAGCGCGCCGTTCACGTTGCCGAGCCGCCAGTGCGAGAAGCCGGAAAAGGCGGTGGTGAAGATCTCGGCCACATGCACGGAAGCCGAGGCCGCCGCCGGCGGCACTCCGGTGGAAAGAAGGAAGGTGGTCGAGGTGATGCCGTAGGCCATGCCGAGCGCACCATCGACGGCCTGCGCCGCGAGCCCGACTGCCGCCGCGGTCCAGAATCCGCGGCTCGTCAACCCGTCGCGGACCGCCTGGACGGTGCCGGCATCGGCGAGCGTCACGAACAGGGCCGCAGCGGCGGCCACGACGAGGCCCGCGAGCCCGACCAGGGCAAGCGTGCGCGGCTCGACGAATTTCGCCGGCCGTGCAGCGGCGGAGGACGATCCGGCCATCGGGAAACCATCCATGCGAGAAGGAGCCGACAGGCTAAGGACTTGGGGCTCGCGAGCAAGGGAGCGGCGTTCCCAAGTTCAACGCGCGCCGAGGCCGAAACTCTCCGTCGCTCCCCCGCGGGGGAATGTCCTTCCCGGGAACCGCGTTTCCCCGGATTCGCCGGCCGGTTCAGCCCTTCTCGAACGGGTTCTTCGTCGTGCGCAGGGACAGGCGGATCGGCGCGCCGGGCAGTTCGAACGCTTCGCGCAGGCCGTTGACGAGGTAGCGGGTGTAGGATTTCGGCAGGGCGTCGAGCTGGTTGCCGAACAGGGCGAAGTGCGGCGGGCGGCTCTTCACCTGGGTGGCGTAGCGGATCTTGATGCGCCGGCCGGAGACCGCGGGCGGCGGGTTGCGCTGCGTCGCCTCGGTGAGCCACGCGTTGATCCGCGCCGTCGAGACGCGCCGGCTCCACACCTCGGAGGCATCGACCACCGCCTGCATCAGCTTGTCGATCCCCTCGCCCGCGAGCCCCGACAGCGGCACCACCGAGACGCCGCGCACCTGCGGCAGCAGGCGGGTGCAGTCTTCCCGCAGGGTCTTGAGCAGCCCCGGCTGGTCGGCGACGAGATCCCACTTGTTGAGGCCGATCACCACCGCGCGGCCCTCGCTCTCGACCAGATCGACGATGGTGAGATCCTGCTTCTCGAAGGGAATCGTCGCATCGAGGAGCACGACCACGACCTCGGCGAAACGCACGGCGCGCAGGCCGTCCGAGACCGCGAGCTTTTCCAGCTTGTCGTCGATGCGGGCCCGGCGGCGCATGCCGGCGGTGTCGTGCAGCTTGATCCGGCGCCCGCGCCACTCCCAATCGAGGGAGATCGAATCGCGGGTGATGCCGGCCTCGGGCCCGACCAGCAGGCGGTCCTCGCCGATCATCCGGTTGATGAGGGTGGACTTGCCGGCGTTCGGCCGCCCGACGATGGCGACGCGCAGGCCCTTGCCGCCCTCCCCGTCCTCGTCCTCCTCGTCGGGTTCGGGCAGAACCTCGCGCAGCGCATCCTGCAGCGAGCCCAGTCCCTCGCCGTGCTCGGCGGAGAACGGGATCGGGTCGCCGAGCCCCAGCGAGAACGCGTCGTAGGCCCCCGCCATCCCAGCGCCGCCCTCGGCCTTGTTGGCGATGAGGATAACGGGGCAGCCGGAGCGGCGCACCAGTTCGGCGAAGGGCCGGTCGGACGGCAGGACGCCGGCGCGGGCGTCGATCACGAACAGCACCGCGTCGGCTTCGAGGATCGCGGCCTCGGTCTGGGCCCGCATCCGGCCCAGCAGCGAGTCGGCATCCGCTTCTTCGAGGCCGGCGGTGTCGATGACGCGGAAGGCGACGTCGCCGATGAAGCCCTCGCCCTCGCGGCGGTCGCGGGTCACGCCGGGGCGGTCATCCACCAGGGCGAGCTTGCGCCCAACCAGCCGGTTGAACAGGGTCGACTTGCCGACATTCGGGCGTCCGACGATCGCGACGGTCGGCAGATCCATGGGAAACAACAGTCTCGTCAGGCGCGCGGGCAAGGGAGCCCGACGCGCAACATCTAGTTTGAAGATAGGCGGTTCCGGCCGCGCCGTCAGCGGGTGATCGGCGGCGGCGCGGCATTCTCGGGCTTGGCCTCCGTCACGGTGACAGCGCCACCGGCGACCAGCGCCTGATAGATCTCGACCCGCTGACGCAGGCCCTGGGGCGTCTCGCCGTCGGCGCCGATCTGGTCGAACCAGCGGCCGGCGCCCTCGATGTCGCCGCGCTTGAGCGCGGTGAGGCCGAGCATCTCGCGGGCGGTGTGGCGGAAGGCGTTGGTCGGGGCGGCAAGGCCCTGGAGGCTGGTCAGCGCCGGGTTCGGATCGGTGCCGTCGAGGCGCAGCAGCGCCGCGCGGAGGCGAGCGAGGTCGCGCAGGGCATCGCTGACCCCGGAATCGGCAGCGAGTTTATCGTAGGCCACCGCCCCGGCGGCCGCATCGCGCTTGGTCGCCTCGGCGGCGAGGCGGAAGCGGGCGAGCAGGGCGTAGCCCCCCGGCCCGTCGGCCTGGATCGCGGCGAAGTCGCGGTCGGCCTCCTCCGCCTTGCCGTCCTTGGCGAGGCGGTTGGCCCGATCGAACTGCTCGGAGGCCGCCTCGGCGCGGGTGCGCTCGGCATGGCGCCAGTAATTGTAGCCGCCGACGCCGGCCACGAGGAGGATCGCCCCGGCGATGATCAGCGCGTTGTAGCGCTTCCAGATGTTGGCGATCTGGTCGCGGCGGTAATCCTCGTCGACCTCGCGGATGAACTCGTTGTTCTCGGCCATGACAAATCCGGGCGCTCCTCGCGGAGCGCGCTCGCCTCGCTCGTCGTCTTGTCCGGGGCGCCTAGCACAGCGCCCCCGCTTTGGCGAATGGGGGGCTTCAAGCCTGTCCCGGCCAAGCGGCGACGCCGATGAGCAGCGGGTGCAGGTACTTGCCGAACACGAACCATGCCACGACGCCGACGACCACGGCGATGGCATCGTTGCGCCAGCCGGCCGGCGCGGCCTGCCGGCCATGCTGCTGCGCCACCTGACCGGCCGTGAGCGTGCGGCGCTTGGCGCTGATGCGGGCGACCACCGCCCAGGCGAGGAAGGAGCCGAACAGCAGGATCGAGCCGAGATCGCCGTTGGCCAGGAGGTGGGCGGTCGCCCAGATCTTCACGCCCAGCAGCATCGGATGCTTGAGCCGGGTGCGGATGTGGCCCGGCAGGTAGGTCGCAGCGAGGCTGATGAAGGCGAACAGCGTCAGCAGTACCGCGAGATGCCGGGTCCAGAGCGGCGGCGACCAGACCGGGATCATGCCGTCCCCCCGGTAGAGCCCGTAGCCGTAGACGGTCAGGATCAGGCCCAGCACCGAGAGCAGGGTGTAGCCGAGCTTGAACCGCCCCTCGCCGATCCGGCCGATCACCTCCGCGCGCCGGGCGCGGGCCATGGAGAAGGCGTGCGTGCCGAGGAACAGCACGAGGCCGAGGATCAGAACCAGCATGGGGCAGCCTGTGGACGGCGCTCGCTCCGGCGGATGCGGACAAGCTCCCTGTAACGGTTCAAAACGCAATCTCGGCGGGATGTCCAGATCGTCCCGTCCGCTTGCCCGCCCTCTCGCCGGCCTTCTCGCCGTGACGCTCGCGCTCTCGTGCGGCCCTGTGCCGCCGGCCGCCGCCGCGGAGCCGCCGCTCGCGGCGCTCACCCTGACGGGACCGGAACGGACGATCTTCTCGCCCGCACGCGACGCCTGCGACGGCGCCGACGTGCCCGACGCGCCCGCCCGCGCCTTCCGCGACGCCTCGGGTCAGATCGCGGTCTACGGCCTGCACTACCGCAACCGGGCCCTGCGCGGCCTCGATCTCGACAGCCTGAAGATCGATTGCCGCGTCGTACTCGATTCGGGCGAGAAGCCGGACCCGGCGCTCTACGACGACCGGTCGTGGATCACCGCCACCTGGACCGAGGACGGCACGAACGTCGCCGCCCTGCTCCACCACGAGTATCAGGCCAACGAGCATGAGGGCCGCTGCCGCTCCAAGGTGTACATGGAGTGCTGGTACAACACGGTCACCGCGGCCTTCTCCCGCGACGGCGGACGCAGCTTCACCCGCGCGGCGCCGCCCGCGGTGGTGGCGGGCGCGCCGTTCCGGCAGGAGGAGGGGCAGGGCCGGCACCGGGGCTTCTTCAACCCGTCCAACATCTTCGGCGAGGGGCGTTTCCGCTACTTCCTCGCCTCGACCACGGGCTGGGACCGGCCCGGTAGCGATCAGGCGGCGGGCGTCTGCCTGTTCCGCACCGAGCGCCCGGACGATCCCACGAGCTGGCGCGCCTGGACCGGCACCGGTTTCACCGCCGCCTTCCCCGACCCCTACCGCAAGACGTTCAAGATCGCCGATACCTGCCGGCCGGTCGGGCCGTTCCCCGCCCCCGTCGGCGCGGTGGTGCGCCACCGCGGCTCCGGGGCCTGGATCGCCGTGTTCATGGCGGCCAAGGGCGGCGCGTTTCCGGAATCGGGCTTCTATTGGAGCACGTCGCGCGACCTGCTCGTCTGGGACGTGCCGCGGCTGCTGCTGGCGGGCGCCACGCTCTACGACGATCCGTGCCGGGCCAAAGGGCGGCTGATCGCCTACCCGTCCCTGCTCGATCCGGGTGCCAAGGGCCGCAACTTCGACGATGTCGGCGAAAGCGCACTTCTCACCTTCGCAACACTTCGTACGGAGGGCTGCACCATCACCTCCGACCGCGACCTCGTGCGGCGGCCGGTGTCGATCAAGGTGTGGCCGTGAGCGCCCGCCTCAGCCGAGGCCGAGCGCCGCCTTCTCCTCGAGATAGGCCGCGTGCACCGCGTCCCGGCCGTAGGCGCGCTCCAGCCGGCGCACGGTGAAGTGGGCGCGGGCCATGGACTGGAAGTGGTCCATGAAGGCGGCGTTGACGGCCGCCCCGCCGAGCGCCCCGATCACCGGCACGGCCTGGGCCGCGACCTTCTGCGAAACGACGAGGCCGAACCGGGCGGCGATCTGCGCGGTGAGCCGCACCAGCGGCGGCGCGCCGGCATCGAGCAGCGAGCGGTGGGCGGCGTAGCGGGCGGCTTCCGACATGGTCTTGGCCAGGGCCGCGCGCACCGCGAAATAGCCGCTATCGGCCACCGTCGTCTCGGCGCCGGCCCGTCCGCCGAGGGCGAAGACCTGCACGCAGGCGAGTGCGCTCTCGGGATCGCTCAGATCCTCGCCCTCCTCCCGGGCGATCTCGGCGATGGAGCGCAGCATGAGCGTCGTCGAGACCGGCAGCTCGACCGCCAGCGTCGCGAGGCCGAGCACGCCGCCGACGGCGCCCGTCACCGCGGCGAGCGCCTTGTGGCGGGTGTCGCTCGATCCGAGCAGGCGGCTCAGGCGCCCGCCGGCCTCGGTCTCGATGCGCTCCAGCGCCGTGCCGGCGGGTTTGACAGCCTTGTCCGGCAGGGTCGCGAGCGCGACCCGCAGGGCCGTGCGCATCGCGCCCTCCGTGGCGCTAGCCACCGTCTCGGTGATGGGCGCCGGCAGCGCGCGGCCGATCATGTCGAGGGGCGCACCCGCCGCGGCCGAGAGCCGGGAGGCCAGCCCCGGCTTCTCCAGCACGGCCACCGCGCGCCGCAGGACGGCGCGGTCCTCCTCCGACAGGGGCCGGCCGGCCGGCGGGTCGATCGGGACCGGGAGGGTTTCTCCGGCAACGGCAAGGTCGTTCACGTCTGCGCCCTCGCGACTTTGGGCGGGATCTCGGGGCCCGCTTCGGCTGAAGCAAGACCGACGGGGGCGGTTGGGTTCCCCGGCACGGCATCGGGTGCGGCCTCGGCCGGGCTTTCCGCGGGCGCCGTGCGCTGCGGGATACGGCCGACGGCAAAGCACAGGGCGACGACGGGGATGCCGACCGCCGCGGTCATGGCGAAGAAGGTCGGGAAGCCGTAGGCCGCCACCACGAAGCCGGAGGTGCCGGCGACCAGCTTGCCCGGCAGGGCGTAGAGCGAGGAGAACAGCGCGTATTGCGTGGCGGCAAAGCCCGGCGTGGTCAGGCTCGACATGTAGGCGATCAGCGCGATGCCGGCGAAGGAACCGCACAGGCTCTCGATCGAGACCGCGATGGCGAGGCGCCATTGCTCTGGATCGCCGAGCGCCAGCCACGCCAGCGACAGGTGCGAGGCGGCGGCGATGAAGGCGCCGATCACCAGGGTCGGGAACATGCCGAGCCGGGCGATCGACCAGCCGCCCGCAAAGCCCCCGGCGATCCCGACCCAGATGCCGAACAGCTTGACGATGGTGGCGATCTCCGCCTTGCCGTAGCCGAGCGTGATGTAGAGCGGGTTGGCCATCACCCCGGAGACGAAGTCCGGCATCCGGTAGAGCGCGACCAGCGCCAGCACCGCGAACAGGGCGTTGCCCATCCGGGCGTGGAGTTCCGTCAGGGGCTCCAGCACGGCGCGGCGCACGGCGGCCGGCAGGTCGCGCTTGCCCGTCGCCGCCTCGCGCGGCCGGTCGTAGGGCGTGGCGAGGAGGGCCGCGATCAGGCCGACGCCCATCAGCGCGGCCATGCAGAGATAGGCCAGCGTCCAGCCGCCATAGGCCGCGACGTAGAGCGCGCCGGCGCCGGCCAGGATCAGCCCGAACCGGTAGCCGAGGTTCGAGGTGGCGGCCATGATCCCCTGCAGGTCGGTGCCCGCCGCCTCGATGCGCCAGCCGTCGATCACCACGTCCTGGGTGGCGGCGCAGAAGGCAACGAGGAAGGCGCCGAGGCCGATGAGCGCGAGATGGTCCTTCGGGTCGGCGAAGGCCATCAGCACCAGCGCCAGGGCGGTGGCGATCTGCGTCACGATCATCCAAGCGCGCTTGCGGCCGAGGCGCGGGGCCAGAAACGGCACGTCGACCCGGTCGATCGAGGGCGCCCAGAGGAACTTCAGCGAGTACGGCAGCGCGACGTAGCTGAACAAGCCGATCGTCTTGATGTCGATGCCGGAATCGGCGAGCCGCAGGGTGAAGGTGCCGAGCACGAGCAGGAGCGGCAGGCCGGAGGAGAAGCCGAGCGCCAGCATCTGCGCGACGCGCTTGTCCTCGGTGATGTCGCGCAGGCGCAGCTTGCGCGGCTTCGTCTTCGCGGGCGTTTCGGGGGTCGCTGCTTGCGCCGCCATCGCGTGGAACTCCCTGGAGCCTTCGCCCGGAGGCGGAGGCGGGGTTTCATGGGACCTTGAGATGCCGCGGACGGCCGGTCGCCCCGACGCGCGCATCGTTCGCTCGCGCATCTTTGATACGACTCCGCGGAAAACATGGCGGCCTTGCGCCCGCCGGCTCCCGTCGCCGCCCTTGCGGGCGGAGCGCAGCTTCGGAATCCTGCGTTCCTTTATGGGGCAAGCATGGTTGACGGAACCGTAATGGCCAGCGTCCGCACGATAGCGAGCCGCCGGGGTGCTCCGTGCTTGGCCGCACGGAACGGGGGAGGGGCGGGCTCGTTGGAGTCGCGGAGCCGGACGCGTCGCAACGCGTCGGGTGACTCCGGTTCGCGTGCCGCGCTCGAAATCGGCAGGCTTGTGTTGGCGTAGAGATGACGGGTTTTCCCAAAGGAGCGAGCCTACCCTCGGGCGTGACGGTGGAGGTCTTCGCGGCAGCCTTCGAGGCCAGCCCGACACCGATGGTCGTCACCGATCCGCGGCGGGGGGACAATCCGGTCGTCTGGGTCAACGGCGCCTTTCTGGCGCTCACCGGCTATGACCGCGAGGAACTCTACGGCCACAATTGCCGTATGCTGCAAGGTCCGCGCACCGATGCGGCGGTGCTAGAGACGCTGCGGGCGGCGCTCGCCGCCGGCCGGCCGTTCGAGGGCGAGTTGCTCAACTACCGCAAGGACGGCACGGCGTTCTGGAACGGCATGACGATCAACCCCGTCTGCAACGAGGCGGGCAAGGTTCTGTTCTTCTTCTCGGCCCAGGCCGACATGACCGACAAGCACCGCCTGGAACTGGCGATGCGCGACGCCAACGACGCGCTGGAGCGCGAGGTGAGCGAGCGCACCGCCGACCTGCGCTCGGCGCTCGAACAGAAGACCGCGCTGCTCCACGAGGTCGATCACCGGGTCAAGAACAACCTCCAGGTCATCTCCTCGCTGATGCTGCTGAAGGCTCGCCGCACGCCCGTGGGCGATGCCCGCGACGCGCTCCAGGCCATGGCCGACCGGATCGGCGCCCTCTCCACGGCCCACCGGATGCTGTACTCGGAGGGCGACGTCTCCCGCTTCGACTTCAGGGAATTCACCGACGACCTGATCGCCGACCTCGCCGCCGGACTCGACGGGGACCGCACCCGGATCGAGACCGAGATCGAGGCGCTGGCGCTCTCCGCCGCCATGGCCGCACCGCTGGCGCTGCTGATCCACGAATTGACGACGAACGCCCTGCTCCACGCCTTCCCGGAGGCGCGCCGCGGCCGGGTCGCCATCGAGGCACACCGTTGCGAGACGGGGATGCGCCTCGTCATTCAGGACGACGGCATCGGCATGGCCTCGGCGCCCCCCAATCCCGCCGGCTTCGGCCGCACCCTGGTCGAGATGGTGGTGCGCCAGTTGCGCGGCACCCTCGAATGGTCGGATGCCGGGCCCGGCACGCGGATCACGATCACGATCCCGCTCGTCGGGACCGACGCATTGTGACGGACAGGCGCCTCCGCATTCCGGCCCGTTTCCACCGGAAACCGGTCCCGCGACGGGCCGCGCCCGTTCCCTCTTGCGCAAATCCGGCGGATCCATTCGGGGCGGGGGGATCGAACGACGCCGGGAGAACCGCGATGCCCGAGGTGAGGGAGGTGCCGAGGGAGGCGCCCTTGCGCATCCTCGTCGTCGAGGACGAGGTGCTGATCGCCCTCGAACTGGAATGCCTGCTGGAAGACCTCGGCCATGTCAGCGTCGGCGTGGCGGGCTGCTCGGCGGACGCCATCGCCCTCGGCCGCACCGCCCAGCCCGACGTGGCGCTGGTGGACATCCACCTCATCGACGGGCCGACCGGGGTGGAGGTGGCGCGCCAATTGAGCCGCGACCCGCGGGTCACCGTGGTGTTCATGACCGCCAACGCCAAGCGGATCCCGCCGGATTTCGCGGGCGCGCTCGGGGTCATCGCCAAGCCTTACTCCGAGCGTGCCGTGGCGGGCGCCCTCGACTACGTCGCCCAGCGCCGTGCCGGCCACCCGCCCTCCGCCGAGACCCTCGACGGCTTCCACCTCGCCCCGGGACCGGGCGGCGGGGATCGGACCGGCGGGCAGCCCTGACGTCCGCGCGCCAGCCCGACCCTCACGCCTTCGGCACGTTCCGCTCCAGTTCGTCGAGCCACGCCCGGGCACTGGCATCCGACGGGGCGCGCCAGTCGCCGCGGGGTGAGAGGGAGCCGCCGGCCGAGACCTTCGGGCCGTTGGGCAGCGTCGAGCGCTTGAACTGGCTGAAGCGGAAGAAGCGGTCGAGGAAGACGCCGAGCCAGCGCCTGATCTCCGGCAGGTCGTAGGCGACGCGCTTGGCCTCCGGGAAATCCGGCGGCCAGTCGCCGGCCGCCGCGTCGCCCCAGGCGTGGAGCGCGAGGAAGGCGATCTTCGACGGGCGGAAGCCGTGGCGCAGGGTGAACCAGAGATTGAAATCCTGCAGGGCGTAGGGGCCGATCTTGGCCTCCGTGCTCTGTGGCCCCTCGCCTTCCGAGGCCGGCACCAGTTCGGGCGAGATCTCGGTGTCGAGCACCGCCCGGAGCGTGCGGTTCTCCGCCTCGCCGAACTGCCCGGACGCGATCACCCAGCGGATCAGGTGCTGGATCAGGGTCTTGGGCACGCCCGCGTTGACGCCGTAATGGCTCATCTGGTCGCCGACGCCGTAGGTGCTCCAGCCGAGCGCCAGTTCCGAAAGGTCGCCGGTGCCGATGACGATGCCGCCGTGCTGGTTGGCCAGCCGGAACAGGTAATCGGTGCGCAGGCCCGCCTGCACATTCTCGAAGGTGACGTCGTAGACCGCCTCCCCGCGCCCGAACGGGTGACCCATATCGGTCAGCATCTGCCGGGCGGCCGGGCGGATGTCGATCTCCTCCGAGGTGGTGCCGAGCGCCCGCATCAGGGCGTGGGCGTTGGTCTTGGTCTCGTCGGAGGTGGCAAAGCCCGGCAGGGTGTAGGCCAGGATATTTTTCCGCGGGAGGTCGAGTTTATCGAAGGCTTTGGCGACGACGATCAGCGCGTGGGTCGAGTCGAGGCCGCCGGAAACCCCGATCACCGCCCGCTTGGTGCCCGTCGCCGCGAGCCGCTGGGCGAGGCCGGCGACCTGGATGTTGTAAGCCTCGTAGCAGTCCTGCGCGAGGCGGGCGGGGTCGGCCGGCACGAAGGGGAAACGCTCGACCCGGCGCTCCAGACCGAGATCGCCCTGCGGCGGGTCGAGCCGGAAGGGGATCGTGCGCCAGGGGCGCGGGCTCTGGTGGCGGGCGTTGTCGTCGAGGCTCCCGGCCTGGAGCCGCTCCGCGGCGATCAGGTCGAGGTCGATATCGGCCAACGTCACGACCGGCGCTTGCGGGAAGCGCTGCCCTTCGGCCAGCCGCACGCCGTTCTCGTCGATGCTGGTCTGCCCGTCCCAGGACAGGTCGGTGGTGGACTCGCCGGTGCCGGCCGCGGCGTAGACGTAGGCGCACAGGCCCCGCATCGAGGCGGCGCGGGTGAGGAGCGCGCGGGAATCGGCCCGGCCCACGGTGATCGGGCTGCCCGAGGGGTTGGCGATCACGGTGGCGCCGGCCAGCACCGCATCCATGCCCGGCGCCTGCGGCACCCAGAGGTCTTCGCAGATCTCGATGGCGAGGCGGAAGCCCGGTAGGTCGGCGGCGGAAAAGATCAGGTCGGTGCCGAACGGCGCCTCCAGCCCGCCGAGGCGGATCGCCTCGCCCAGGATACCGGCGCCGGAAGCGAAGTGGCGCTTCTCGTAGAACTCCCGGTAGTTCGGCAGGTAACTCTTCGGCACGACGCCGAGCAGCCGCCCGCCCCGGATCGCCACGGCGCAGTTATAGAGCCGGTGGCGCCAGCGCAGGGGCGCGCCGACGACGAGCAGCGGCGTGAGCCCGGCGCTCTCCTCGACCAGCCGCGCCACGCCCGCCTCGACCGCGTCGAGCAGGGTGGCTTGCAGCAGCAGATCCTCGATGGCGTAGGAGGACACGCAGAGTTCGGGGAAGACCGCGAGCGCCGCCCCGGCCCCGTGTGCCTGCCGCGCGAGGCCCAGGATGTCGGCGGCATTGGCCGCCGGGTCGCCCGGATGGCTGCGGCCGGTGCAGGCGGCGACGCGGGCAAAGCCGTGCCGGTAGAGGGAGCGGAAGCTTTTCGGACTCAAGGTCTCTTGGCTCGGAGTCGTCACCGGGTCTCACTGCTCACCTGATACGGCAGGAACTCCTGCCAAGTGCCTCTCGCGCCGTCCTTTTCGAGATTATTTCCAGGCGCGACCGAGATTGGGCCGCCATCCGTCACCGGGCCTCGAAACATCGCCGTGAAGAGCCAACCGGGCTCGATGATATCCGGTTCATGCCACGCTTGCACCGGTCGGTCCGAGGCGCCCCGGAAGAGGGGAGGGCGGGTGCGGGACGAGGTTGGGAAAGGTCGAAGCAAGGTCGAGGCAAGCGTTCGTTAACGACGATCCGCCTACCTTGGGGCTCGAACCGCTCCGCAGGAGCCGGACCTTGTTTCGAGTCATCTCACAGATCATGCGCGCATCGGGACGGCCTCCCCATTCCCATCGTGATCCATCGCGGCCGAGCCGCGGCGGCGACCGCCTGGACCGGTCGATCGGCGGCATCGCCCATCGGCTGATGAGCCTGCGCTCCAACCTCGCCCGGCGCATCGCGGGCGCGCCCCCGGCCCCGCCGCGGGCGCTTCCCCACGCGTTGCCGCATCCGGCGCTGCTGCAGCCGGGCACGGACGGGTTCGACGCGGGCAACGTGCCGAGCTGGCTGGTGCCGCCGGGGGCGATGCTCGGCCGCGCGCCGGCCGCGCAGGAGGATTGGGGTTCGCAGCCGTGGTCGCTCGAACCGGAGGAGGGGCTGTTCGAGATGCCCGCGCCTGCCCTGCCCTATGGCGCTCAGCCGGAGATGCCGTTCGAGAGCCGCATCGATCCCCGCGCCTCCGGTCCCGGCGTTCTGGTGCGCACGCCGCGCCGACCGGCGGCGATCGCGCCCGAGGCCGGCGTGATCCCGGCGGCCCACGCCCTGCCCGCTTCGCAGGATGGGTCCTACAGCGTGCCGCAGGCTGCGCTGCCCGAGGCGGTGCGCTTCACCCGCACCCCCGACACCGTTCTGATGGAGCGCCGCCGCCAGGCTCTGGAGGCCGAGCGCGAGGCGCAGCTCCGGGCCCAGGCCCTGCTCGATGCCCAGGCCGCCGCCGAGGCCGCAGAAGCCGCCGCCGAGGCCGCGGCGCTGGAGGCGCAGCGGGCCCGCGAGGCAGCGGAGCGCGAAGCCGCCGAGCGCGCGGCGCAACGCGTCGCCGAGAACGACGAGGCCGCCCGGCTGCGCGCCGAGCAGGCCGCCTCCGAGGTGCCGAGCTGGCGCCGCCCGTTCGTGCCGCCGCCCGGCGTGAGTTTCTTCCGCACCCCCGACCGCCGGCAGAAGCCCGTCGTCCAAGTGCCGCAGGCTGAAGGTGGACCGCAGGCTGAAGGCGGGCCGCAGGTCGAAGTCGTCTCGCACGTCGCGTTCGCCCCGCAGCCCGCGCTGGCGATCGAGGAGATCGGGTTCGACGCGATGCGCTTCGAGGCTGTCGCCGCCGAGCCCCTGCAGGCCGCGCCGCTCGCCGCCCCGGCGGAAGCGTCCGAGGCCGCGGCCCTCTTTGCCGGATTGTACGCGCCCTTCATCCCGCCGGTCCCGGCCGAGCCGTCCGACTGGTCGGACGTGCCGGACTGGTCGGCCCTGCACGGCTGGTTCGGCCCATCCGAGTCGGTGGTCGAGGTCGTCGAGCCGGTCGCCCCCGCCGCGCGCCGCGCGGTGCTGAACGCCATGGCCGCCCGCGCCGCGATCCGCCCGGCCCGTTCGGCTTTCGCCGAGGCCGCGCCGCAGCCCGCCTTTGACGCCGCCCCGCAAGCCGTGGCGCCTGCCCCGGCCGCGGGCGCCGCCGTTGTGCCGGCACCCGTCGCCGTGCATCCTTTCACGGCCTATCCGGCTCCCGCCCCGTTCCAGCCTGCACCGCAGGCCCCCTCCCCTGCCGCCCTGGTGGCAGCGCCGCTGACGATCCCGGCCCGCCCGGTCCTGCTGCGCACGCGGCCCGGCGCCGAGGCGGAGCCGGCCGAGGAGCCGGTCATCGAGACGGTGCAGGAGGTGATCGCCGAGGCGATTCGGGAGACCGCCCAGGACGTCATCTGTGAGACCGCCGACGCGTTCGAGGCGGACACCGCCGAGCCGGTGGCCGCCATCGAGCCCGAACCCGAGAACCGTCCGCGGGCGATCCTGCCCGAGCGTCCGATGCTGATCCCCGCCGGGCGCCACCTGGAGGCGTCGTTCGTCGGCAATGCCGACTACGAACTGCCCGATCTGGAACTGCTCGCCGAGCCGCCGCTGAACGACGGCGAGGAGGTCGATGCGGACGAGCTGGAGCAGAACGCGCTCAACCTCCAGCAGACCGTGCAGGATTTCGGCGTGCGCGGCGACATCCTCGCCGTACGCCCCGGCCCCGTCGTCACGCTCTACGAATTGGAGCCGGCGCCCGGCACCAAGTCGAGCCGCGTCATCGGCCTGTCGGACGACATCGCCCGCTCGATGTCCGCCGTATCCGCCCGCGTCGCCGTCGTCCCCGGCCGCAACGTGATCGGCATCGAACTGCCGAACCCGGTGCGCGAGACCGTGTACCTGCGCGAATTGCTGGCCTCGGTCGATTTCGTCGAGACCAAGCACAAGCTCGCCCTGTGCCTCGGCAAAAACATCGGCGGCGAGCCCATCATCGCCGACCTCGCCCGCATGCCGCACCTGCTGGTGGCCGGCACCACCGGGTCGGGCAAGTCGGTGGCCATCAACACCATGATCCTGTCGCTGCTCTACCGGCTCAAGCCGGAAGAGTGCCGCCTCATCATGGTCGATCCCAAGATGCTGGAACTGTCGGTCTACGACGGCATCCCGCACCTGCTCTCCCCCGTCGTCATCGACCCGAAGAAGGCGGTCATCGCCCTCAAATGGGCCGTGCGCGAGATGGAGGAGCGCTACAAGAAGATGTCGAAGATCAGCGTGCGCAACATCGACGGGTACAATGCCCGGATGAAGGAGGCGCGCGAGCGGGGCGAGACCATCACCCGCACGATCCAGACCGGCTTCGACCGCACCACCGGCGAGGCGGTGTTCGAAGAGCAGGAGATGGACCTCTCGGCCCTGCCCTACATCGTGATCGTGGTCGACGAGATGGCCGACCTGATGATGGTGGCGGGCAAGGATATCGAGGGCGCGATCCAGCGGCTGGCGCAGATGGCGCGCGCGGCCGGCATCCACCTCATCATGGCGACGCAGCGCCCCTCGGTCGACGTCATCACCGGCACGATCAAGGCGAACTTCCCGACCCGGATCTCCTTCCAGGTGACGAGCAAGATCGACAGCCGCACGATCCTGGGCGAGATGGGCGCGGAGCAGTTGCTGGGCCAGGGCGACATGCTGTTCATGGCCGGGGGCGGGCGCACGACCCGCGTGCACGGGCCGTTCTGC
This sequence comes from Methylobacterium sp. J-043, assembly GCF_022829505.1. Taxonomy (NCBI): domain Bacteria; kingdom Pseudomonadati; phylum Pseudomonadota; class Alphaproteobacteria; order Hyphomicrobiales; family Methylobacteriaceae; genus Methylobacterium; species Methylobacterium sp. J-043. The sequence goes on from NZ_JAKSYB010000075.1 coordinate 255,022, forward strand.
TCGGACTCCGAGGTCGAGACGGTTGTCGCCCACCTCAAGCGCCAGGGCCGACCCTCCTACCTCGAAGCGGTCACCGCCGACGACGGCTCCTCCGAGCAGCCGGAGAAGCCGGCCAAGGGCGGGCGGGCGGCGGCCAAGGCCGAGAAGGACGACTTCGCCGAAACCGAGGAAGCCGACGCGCCGGTCTTCGACATTGGTGCCTTCGCGGCGACCGCGGGCGCGGAGGGCGGCGAACTCTACGAGCAGGCCATCGCCGTTGTGCTGCGCGACAAGAAGGCGTCGACCTCCTACATCCAGCGCCGCCTGCAGATCGGCTACAACCGCGCCGCCTCGATCATGGAGCGGATGGAGATCGAGGGGATCGTCGGCCCGGCCAACCATGCGGGCAAGCGCGAGATCCTGGTCGAGGGTCTCTCCGGCGCCCCGGCCGGCGGCTACGACGACGACTGAGCGTCTTTTCACGACCGCGTAAATCCAGCCCCCGTCGCATATTCGCCACAGGGGCCGGGTCTACCCGCGAATACGACATCCGGGCGCGCCACCGCCGCGCGTCCGCACCGGGACGGCAAGAGCCCCACCGGGACGGCAAGTGCCCCGCGTCCGCCAAGCTTTCGGAGATGCCCACACGATGACTGGCCGACGCCTCTCCCTCGCTGCCGGTCCGCTGCTCGTCGCCGCGCTGGCGCTCCAGCCGCAGCCCGTGGAGGCCCAAGTTTCCTCCTTCCTCGACGGCCTGTTCGGCCGCAAGGAGGAGCCGCCGGCTCCTCCGGCCCGGGCACCCGAGCCGGAGGCCGCCCCGGCGCCAGCCCCGGCCAAGAAGGCGGCGGCCAAGCCGGGCAAAGGAACGGACAAGGCGGCCGAGAAGGCGGCGGAAAAACCCACCGAGAAGACCGGCAGCCTCAAGGCCGCGGTCAAGCCCAGCGCGCCCGCTCCGGCGACGCCGGCCGCGAGCCCCGGCACGCGGGTCGCGGCGGTGGGCGCGCCGACCCTCGGCGCCTCGCTGCAGGACGCCGACCCGGCCACCGTGGTCGCGGCGGCCAACAGCTATTTCAACGGCTTCCAGACCCTGACCGGCGGCTTCATCCAGATCGGCGCCGACGGGCGGCGCATCGGCGGCCGGCTCACCCTGGCCAAGCCGGGGCGCCTGCGCTTCGAGTACGACCAGCCCTCCCCCCTCGAAGTGGTGGCCGACGGCACCTCGGTGGCGGTGCGCGACCGCAAGCTCGGCACCCAGGATCTCTACTTCATCTCGCAGACGCCGCTGAAATTCCTGCTGCGGGACAAGATCGACCTCGCCCGCGACCTGACGGTGAGCGACGTCACCAACGATCCGGGCGGGGTGCGCATCGCGCTGGAGGACCGCTCGACGCTGGGCGGCACCTCGAAGATCCAGCTCTTCTTCGATGCCGAGATGAAGACCCTGTCGCAGTGGCGGATCACCGACCCGCAGGGCTACCTCACCACCGTGCAACTCTCGAACCTGCAGAAGGGCAAGGCGGTCGATGGGTCGCTGTTCTTCATCAATTACGGACGGTCCGAGGACAAGGCGATGCAGCAGCAGATCGAGGGACGAAACCCCTGATACGGTTTCCTGTACCTGAGGGCTGGCCGTGCTTTGATACGGCCTGGGCGTCTGGCGATCTGACGGTTTCCGGGTCCGTCACGATGACACCGGCTTTGCCGTCGTGGCGCGACCGTCAAACGGCACGATCCCGGACGCCCTGTCTTG